>JBGPZS010000037.1:0-14323 GCA_041493865.1 Terriglobia bacterium | reverse complement strand
TTGAATAGGTTGAACAGGTCGGCGATCAGGATCACGTGCTGACGGATCAGCCGGTGGAAGTCGAACTGCGCGCGCAGGTTCACGGTCAGCTCCACCAGTTTGCCCTCCTGCTCAAAGCGCGGGAAGATGTGCTCCTCTTCCAGCTTTTCGTGATAGTCCTCAATGAAGCTCTTAATCAGCCCAGCCGACTTGGTGATTACCGCCGGATCGAATTTTTCGTTGGCTTGAATGCGGCGCATGGCCTCGTCATAGATCAGCAAAATGCGGTTGAGCACGCCGTGCTCACGCATGAGGTCTTCATTGGTGGAAACGTCCTCTGCAGGCTCTTCTTTCTTTGCGGCTTTTTTCTGGACTTTTTGTGCCGCCAGCGCGGCGAAGGGCGTGCTCAGAGTAGAAGTCGCGATGACAGATGTTCCGACAAGAAAATTGCGGCGTGATGTCTTCATGTTGGTCCTTAATGAGTATGCGTATTGCCGGTGGGACGAATGCGCACGAACAATATAACCCCCGCGGGATGCCGGCCGTAAATCGGCGTAAGAAAATCGGGCTTGCCATAGAACATTACTTGACCGCCCAAAGCGGTGGAGAGCCCGCGAACCAGCGGGATCTCGCGATCGTATCCCACCGTGTAAGCCTGTATGCGGGCAAGGAATTGTTCATCGAAGCCCGCCGGCTCCGGCTGTTTGCCCAGCAGCAATTCCGTGGTGCGGTCAACATTCTCGATTCTCCCCCAGACGCGGTTGCGCTCGGAAAATTGGAGCGTGGATTCAGCCAGGTAGCCGTTGAACACCTGCCCGGTTTGCATGACTCGATTTCGGCCCCACAGCAGAGTGGAGGCCCAACTGCCTCTCGCCAGCGGACGGTTATAGATGATCGAGGCCGTCATGCGCTGAACGTCTTCGTCGGCATGCAGGCCTTCGGGGCTGGTGAGATGGGCGAAGGAGTATTGTGCGCTCCAGTTTTGCCCCGGCTGAACGGTCAGGCGCGTTGACCAGGAGTCAATCGCGCCGGAGTTTATGTCCCAGCGAAACTCGTCCGGCTCACGGCCGTGAAAGCCGGAGGCCTCAATGCGAACCTGTTTGTAGGTCAGGCCCGCGGTCACGACATCGTTGGCGATGTGCGTGGAATCCTGGAGATGGTGGCCAAGCGCTGCCACCGGGTCCTCTGCAGCGGATGCGCGGTGCGCATAAGCGCTGGGACCCATGGCGGGATCGCCCACCGGCGCCGCATAAAAAGAAAGCAGCCCGTGAGTTCCCAGACGCAAATCGTACAGCGCGGCCAGCTCCATGATGAAGTCATGCGGATGCTGGCCATCGTTGATCGGCTTTCCGAAAGCGGTCTCTCCCTGTTGGAAAGGCAATGGATAGTAGCGGCTGGTCACGGTTGCCGGCTCCAGGCTGAGCATGGTGCGAAGCGTGAGTTGGCCGCGCCCGATCTGGCGCTGTGCCATGGGCATAAACCAGTTGGTGGAAAAAACCTTGTCGTAACTGCGCGGGCCGGTTTGCTGCAGCGTGTTTTGGAATGCTGTGCTGTGAAACATGAACAGCCATTTGCCCACGGGGCGCATGATCATCGGCTCCGCCGTGGAGTTTGGTTGCGCCGAGGTGCCCGCGGTCGAGTGG
This sequence comes from Terriglobia bacterium, assembly GCA_041493865.1. GTDB lineage: Bacteria > Acidobacteriota > Terriglobia > Terriglobales > Acidobacteriaceae > Angelobacter. The sequence goes on along the minus strand of JBGPZS010000037.1, from coordinate 12,701 downwards.
TGCAGGATCTCGTCGATGAACGTCGCGGGTTGCTGATGAGCGCCGTGTTGCATAACCGGCATGCCAGGCATGCTGTTGTCCGGATCTGTTTGTGTAGAGTTGCTTATGCCGTGCTTGTGCTGCTCCGGCGGAGGTTCCTGCGCAGAGGCGCTAATAGCAAAGCGCGAAAACATGAAAAGAATTAAAACTGACAAAAATGAAGCTTTCATGAAAACCCTTGCCCGCCCGCAAATCTGAGCAGCGCATTCAGGCGGACCACCATGGCTCGCACAATTTCTTAGAATGGTTCAACGGGTTCTGCTGGGGATGGAAGATCAGATACGAAGCGCGTGCAGCAGAGGCGGGCCGTAGGAGGGAGTTACGATCTCAACGGCATAGTGTAATGGAATGCCCGGGTCGAAAGGCCCATCAGCAAGTTCCACAGCGGCAAACGGTGCAGGCGTGACGGGCGCCGCAGCTATCAGGGCGTCCGGAGAGTGCTCGCCGTTGCAGCACTTTTGTCCGGAGCTGGGTGCGTAGGGCGTGGCCGGCGCGGAATCATGGCAACCAGAATCGGCCGGCGCAGCTACTTCCGCCCTCGCCAGCGCCGTCAGGCCGATGGTGCACGAAGCCTGCCACAAAAATGCCGCTAATGCCACGAACACGGCAGCTCTTCCGCAGAATCGAATTGTCGAACCAAAGGCCAATCGCAACTCCCGCAGCGCACCTGCACCTTTATTTTACCGCATGCCGCGCCTCTTGGCGCTTGCTTCGCGGCCTTAAACCCAAGTGATATCCATGGTCTGAGGAACGTATACTGTTGGCGCTCGCAGGAGGCCTTCATTGTTTGCCCGAAAATCGACCCCTTACGCCGCCCTCTTCTGCATGGTTCTTTCTGCCCTCGTCCAGGTTGCCGCCCAGGAAGCCCAGCCGGCCAGCTCCGCCCAGGCGCCACTGACGCTTACACTGCAGGACGCTTTGGCGCGAGCACGCAACAACAGCGTCCAGTTCCAGGCTGCGCTTACCGACCAGGGAGTTGCGCGCGAGGACAAAGTGCAGGCGCGTGCCGCGTTGCTGCCCAGCGTGGCATACAACAATTCGTTCATCTATACCGAACCGAACGGAACATCGTCGGGCGTATTCATCGCCAACAATGCAGTGCACGAGTACTTGAGTCAGGGGGACATTCATCTGGCGATCGGATATAGCAATTACGCTGACTATCGCCGGACGCGGGCGCTGGAGGCAGTGGCGCGTGCCAAAGCTGAGGTCGCGAAACGCGGACTGGTGGTGACCGTGGTGCAGGGCTATTACGGACTGATTGCCGCGCAACGCAAATACGCCACCATGCAGCAGGCCGCGGCCGAAGCGCAACGCTTTCTAGCCCTCAGCCAGAAGCTGGAGAATGGCGGGGAAGTGGCGCATGCGGATGTGATCAAGGCGCAAATCCAGTCGAACGACCGGCAACGCGATCTGCGCGAGGCCCAGCTCGCCATGGACAAAAGCCGGCTGGACCTGGCCGTACTGCTCTTTCCCGACTTCAACCTGAACTTTACCCTGGTCGATGACGCGCAACTCGCTCCGCCGCTCATGAGCTTTGAAGACTTCATGAAGGCGGCGGAGAACAGGAACCCGGACGTTCGTGCCTCAAGCGCCGGTTTCCAGGCGGCGAAATTTGAACTCGCGTCAGCCCAGAGCGGGTACTTTCCCACGCTCACACTCGACTATTTTTACGGCATCGATGCGGCGCATTTTTCCAAGCACGAGCCTGATGGAACGCGCAACCTTGGCTATTCTGTCGCAGCCACGTTGAACATTCCCATATGGAACTGGGGCGCGACGCACAGTAAGGTAGTGCAGGCCGATCTGAGGCGCAAACAGGCGCAGCGCGAGCTGTCATTGGCGCAGCGCAAATTGCAGGCGGCCATGCGTGAGCTTTATGCTGAAGCTGAGGCCGCACGGTCGGAGTTGGATCTATTGAAAAGCTCCGCCGACCTGGCGGCTGAGAGCCTGCGCCTGACCACCTTGCGCTATCAGGGCGGGGAAGCGACCGTGCTGGAAGTGGTAGACGCCCAGAACACACTTACCCAGGCCCGCAACGCCTTCAGCGATGGTGAGGTCCGCACGCGCACGGCCGTGGCGAACCTGCAAACTCTAACAGGTACAATGTAGCTCTCAAGTTCTTATGGATAAACACAGGCGTAAAGCTGATTGGCCGTGGGCCCGTGTGGTCATAGCGGTGGTCTTCTTGCCGATGATTGCCGGCTGCGGCAAGGGTGAAAAAGAAGAGGCGCCCGAGGTAAGCGTTCAAGCTGTGCTTGCCGTCAAGGGCGATATTTCTCGTGTGGTGAACACAGAGGCCACTATCTTTCCTGTTGCTCAGTCGGCGATCACGCCCAAGATCAATGCGCCGGTAAAAAAGTTCTACGTGGTGCGCGGGCAGAAGGTGCGGCAAGGCCAGTTGCTGGCAACGCTCGAGAATCGTGATCTCTCCGCCGCCGCGCTGGACAACAAAGGCGCCTACGAGCAGGCGGAAGCGGCCTACAGCACCAACGTGGGCGCCACCCTGCCGGAAGAGAACGCCAAGGCCGAGCTTGACGTCCAGACGGCACAACAGGAACTGGACGCGCAACAGAAGCTCTATGCCAGCCGCGAAGACCTTTTCAAACAGGGCGCGCTGCCTCGCAAAGATCTTGATGCTGCCGCCGTATCGCTGGCGCAGGCCAGGAGCGCCTACAATATCGCCAAAAAACATCTGGACGGACTGAACGCCGTGGGCAAGCAAGGCGCACTGAAATCGGCCGGCGGGCAGCTCACGTCGGCGAAGGGGAAGCTGCTCAATTCTGAAGCGTTGTTGAGCTACTCTGAACTCCGCAGTCCCATCAACGGATACATTACTGACCGTCCTCTTTATCCTGGAGAGATGGCATCGACGACAGCGCCGCTGCTTACAGTGATGGATCTTTCGCAGATTATCGCCAAAGCGCACGTGCCGCAGAGCGATGCGCTTCTGCTGCACAAAGGCGACAAGGCTACGATTTCGCTTTCCGGACTGGAGAAAGCAATTGCCGGCAAGGTCTTGCTCATCAGCCCGGCGCTCGATCCTAACAGTACGACGGTGGAAGTCTGGGTGCAGGCGGCAAATCCAGAACAACAATTGCGTCCGGGGACGACGGCCCAGATCGCCATTACCGCGCAGACTGTCAAAGACGCACTGGTTGTGCCCGCCGCCGCACTACTGAACGCAAAAGGGGATGATGCCCAAGTGATGGTCGTCGAGCAGAGCCAGGCCCGCAACCGTGATGTCAAGACCGGCATTCAGTCCGGCGAGCAAGTCCAGATTATCTCCGGCCTCAAGCCGGGCGAGGTGGTGGTGACTGAAGGAGCCTACGGCCTGCCCGATAAAACCAAGGTCAAGGTTGAAAAAGTGGAGAGGACATCGGCAGGTGAAGACGCGGAAAAGGACAAGGACGATGAGGCCACTGCCCCAAAGACCAAGGACGATAAGGCCAAGTCCAAGGACAATGCCAGGAAGGACACGGGCAAGAAGGACTAGGCCAGATGGCAGATGAACCCAAGCTCACCAACGGCGCCGATATCAAGGTGGCTGTCCCGCGCCGCCACTGGCTCGCGCAGAACTCCAGAACGGTAATCTTCCTTATCATTGTTGTTGCGCTGGCCGGCGCCTACCAGGCTTTGAATATCCCGGTGGCCGTGTTTCCTTCCACGGATTTTCCCCGCATTGTGATCGGTATCGACAATGGCGTGATGCCCATTGATCAAATGATGGTCACCATCACCCGTCCCGTGGAACAGGCAGTCAACAGCGTGCAGGGGCTGGAGACGGTGCGCTCCATCACCAGCCGCGGCTCGGCAGAAGTTGATTTGTTTTTCAACTGGCAGGTGGACATGTTCCAGACGCTGCAGCTTGTGGACGCGGCGCTGGCCAGGGTGGCGCCGGAGCTGCCGCAGGGCGCAAGAATCCAAAGCCACAGGCTTACCTTCGCGTCTTTTCCTATTCTTGGCTACAGCCTGACTTCAGACACAGTCCCACAGACTCGGCTCTGGGAGATGGCGACCTACGACATTGCTCCGCGTCTGAACCGTATGTCAGGAGTGGCCACGGTGATCGTGCAGGGCGGGCAGGAGCCTGAGTTCCAGATCACACCCAGCCCAGGCAGGCTGCTGGCGGCATCGGTGACCGTCACCGATATCTTGAATGCCGTCAAAGCCACGAACCTGGTGGATTCACCGGGATTGTTCGAACGCAACCACCAACTGGTGCTGGGCCTGGTAACCGGACAGGCACGGAACGCCGGCGACCTGGCGAATACGGTGATCAAAAACACTCCCGCTGGTCTTCCAGTCCGGATTGGTGATGTGGCCGCGGTGCAGCAGTCGGTAAAGCCGCTGTATACCATTGTCCGCGCAGACGGCAAGCCCGCCGTGCTGCTCAACATCAATCGCCAGCCGGACAGCAACACGGTAGCGGTGGCCAATGAAGTGCATGCTGAAGTGGATCGCATTCGCGGCACGCTGCCTCCGGGAATTCATCTCACGCCGTTTTATGACCAGTCAGGGATTGTGCAGGATTCCATCAAGAGCGTGCGCGATGCCATCCTGCTCGGGCTGCTGCTCTCCGGGATTGTGCTTGTAGTCTTCCTGCGCGACTGGGGCAGTTCGGTCGTAGCCGGGCTGGTGATTCCAGTAACCATTTTCATCACCTTCATTGTGCTCAAGTTGCTGGGCCAAAGCTTCAACCTGATGACTCTGGGCGGACTGGCTGCCGCGGTTGGGCTGGTGATCGACGATGCCATTGTTGTGGTGGAAAACATCGTTTTGCATCGCGATGCCGGCGAAGGAAAGATACAGGCGGTGCAGAGCGCGCTTTCTGAGATAACGGTCCCGCTGGTCGGCTCCACGCTCACACCCATTGTCGTGTTCCTGCCGCTGATCTCGATGACAGGCGTGAACGGAACGTTCTTTCGCGCCCTGGCCGTGACCATGTGCGCGGCTCTGCTGACCTCACTGGTCCTTGCACTCACCTGGACGCCGACCCTGAGCCTCTTCCTGCTGCGGCGCGAAAAAACTGAAGGCGCGGGCACGGCAGCCAATGAAGATATGGACCAGGAAATCCGCAAGCTGATGGCGGCCGAAGAGTCCTCCATGAAAGGTTTCTTCGGCCGGATCATCGAGTTCTACGAGCGCTGGCTGCGTCGCGCGCTGGAGCATCCGCGGGCCTTGCTGGGTGGCGCGGTTCTGCTCATTGTGGTTTCGTTTGGGTGTTTCTATCTCCTGGGTTCGGACCTGCTGCCGGAAATGGACGAGGGCGGTTTCATCCTTGACTACCTCACGCCTCCCGGAAGCTCACTTCAGGAAACAGATCGCATCGTGTCACATCTGGAAAAGATCCTGCATGACACGCCTGAGGTGGAAAGCACGTCGCGCCGCACGGGCTTACAACTTGGGCTCGCTGCAGTCACTGAAGCTAATAACGGCGACATCTCCGTCAAGCTCAAGGCCAGGAGAAGCCGCGGGGTGGACGAGATCATGGCCGACGTTCGGGCCACCGTTAAGAAAGAAGAGCCTGCGGTGGACGTCGACCTGAAGCAGCTCTTGCAGGACATGATCGGCGACCTCACCGGTCAGCCGGAGGACGTTGTGATCAAGCTGTTCGCCGAAGATCCAAAGTTATTGGAAGAGCAGTCGCCGCGGGTGGCCGATGGCATTGAGAAGGTCAAAGGCGTGGTGGATCTGAAGAACGGGATCGAAAACACCATGAGCGGACCGGCAGTGGAATTCAGGGCGAATCCAACCGTCGCAGCGAAAGCGGGGTTCACCGCGGAAGAAGTCTCGACGGACGCAACCGCCATACTTCAGGGGGTCACCGCCGCCAATCCACTGATTGCCAGCAATCGTGCCTATAACATCAGGGTACGCTTCCCCGATCAGAACCGCGCGTCATTTGAGGCCATGAGCAATACGCTGCTGGTTAGTTCAACCGGAAGAACGGCCACGCTGGGTTCACTGGCGCAGATCAACGAGCTTCCGGGGCAAACTGAGATCATACGCGAGAACCTGCAACGCCTGATGGAAGTGACAGCTCGACGGGAAGGCGTGAGCCTGGGCAGCGTCATGACAGACGTACAGAAGACCGTTGGCGGCTTGCATCTGCCTTCTTCCGTTCGAGTTACCTATGGCGGCAAGTATGAGCAGCAGCAAAAGGGCTTCCATGACATGACGCTGGTGCTGGTATTGGCCATTATCCTGGTATTTATCGTGCTGTTGCTCGAGTTCCGCAACTTCTCCGCGCCGGTGGCCATTCTGAGTTCGGCGTTGCTCTCGATCTCAGGCGTATTCCTGGCCCTGCTGGTTACGGGGAAGACGGTCAATCTTGCGTCGTTGATGGGGCTGATCATGGTCATCGGCATTGTGGCCAAGAACGGCATTCTGTTGCTCGACGCCAATCAAAAATTCGCGCACGCCGGATTCGAACCGGAAGAAGCCATGATCCAGGCCGGACGCCGCCGCCTGCGTCCCATCTTCATGACTGCGCTGGCGACCATGGCGGGCATGCTGCCGCTGGCTTTTGCTCTGGGCGCCGGGTCGGAGATGCTGCAACCGCTGGCCATCGCGGTGATCGGTGGAATTTTGGTTTCCATGGTGCTTTCGCTCATCGTTACACCGGCGGTATATTTTTATCTAGGGAAGAAAAAGACGGTAACGCTTTGAGCACAAAGATGATCTAAAGACACGTAGCAGTTTTGCCGTCAGAGATTGACCAAATTAATGCCCTTTGTGAGTCGAATCTCATTGCTTTAGCTTAGAGAACCGGGATATAGTCTGCTTTGAATTATGCGGCGTTTTTTATCCATCACGACAATTGCCGCCCTGCTTTCGTCACTGCTCTCGCCTCTCATGGCGGCGGCATGTACGGAAACGGGGAAGACGGTTTCTTGTCACGCGGTGGAAGCCCCCAGCGGTGACCTGTCGATGCACCAGCATCACCACCACGGTGCTGCGCCGGTTGAATCGAAATCCGGTTTGTCTGCGGTCCAGAATGACTCCAAGTGCCCCATGGATTGCTGTACGCCGGGACATCCGCGGAATGGGGCGGTAGTTTCCGCAACCTCTTTTCTTCCTCCACTGGCTGTGAGCGACCGCGATTTCCACGTTGCTCCGGTCACATTCACCATCGCCGGCTTTTCTTCGCATACGGACCGCGGCCCTCCACTGGCCTGAACTGAACCCAATCCTCGAATCTTAAGAGAACCGACTTTTTAGCTGACGCGCTGTGTGTCCATGCCCGCGTCCCATTCTCAGTGGATTCGTTCCGTATCTTCTTGGTTCAGCATCTTAGAGAGGCCAGCAATGAAACGTACAGCAGTTATTTTCATAGGTGTTTTTCTATTTCTGATTTCCACGCAGGTATTCGCTTCTGTTTTTGGAGCGATCAAAGCCATCGTCCACGATCCGCAGCACCGGCCGGTGCAAGGGGCCCAGGTTGAAGTGCAGAGCCGCACGTCGGCGTTTAAGACTACCGGAACAACCAACGACGACGGAATCGTCACGCTGCTGAACGTCCCCGTGGGTGAGTACGAGGTCAGAACCGTCTCTCCCGGGTTTGCGTCAGTGCAGCAGCCGGCTACCGTCACTTCCGGCAACGTTCAGGAGCTCCATTTTGCGCTGGCGCTGGCGCAGCGGCAGGAAACGGTGGAGGTGTCCGGAGCTCCGGAGCTGGTGAACCCGTCGTCGGCAATTCCGCAGGCGCTGATCAGCCGGAATGATATTGCGCAGACACCGGGCGGGGACCGCACCAACTCCATGTCCATGATCACGGACTTTGTTCCCGGAGCAGCCATGGTGCATGATCAGTTGCACGTGCGCGGTGGACATCAGGTGACCTGGGCCATTGACGGCATCCCGGTTCCCAACACCAACATCGCCACCAACGTGGGGCCGCAGTTCGATCCCAAAGACATTGATTACATGGAAGTGCAGCGCGGCAGCTTTTCCGCTGAAGCGGGCGACCGGACCTATGGCGTGTTCAACGTGGTGACGCGCTCCGGCTTTGAGCGCTCACGCCAGGGCGAACTGGTAACCAGTTATGGGAGCTACAACTCCACCGACAATCAATTGAGCTTTGGCGACCACAGCGACCGCTCCGCGTATTACTTCAGCGTGAACGGCAATCGCACCGACCACGGTTTGGAGACGCCGACCAGTGCGAACCTGCATGACCAGGCTGCCGGTGGCGGCGCGTTCACTTCTTTGATCTTTAACGCCACGCCAAAAGACCAGCTCCGCTTTGTCGGCTCCGCCCGGACCGATTTCTACCAGGTGCCGAATGATCTTGATCTGCAAGATGCCGGTGTGCGCGACCGCGAACGTGAGCAGGACATCTTCGGGAATTTTTCCTGGGTACACACATTCGGCACGGGAATTTTGTTGACTATGGGTCCTTCGTATCACTTCAATCGCGCCGCGTTTGAGGGACTGGGTGCGCCGGACCAACGGCTGGTAACCACCGACAACCGCGCTTCGTCTTATCTTGGCGGGCAGGCGACGGTCAACGTGGTAAAGGGCCGGCACAATGCCAGTGTTGGTTTCTACGGTTTTGCTCAACGCGACAACACGCTCTTTGGCCTGACCGGAACCAATGACATCGGTGATCCGGTTGACGTTCATCCGCCGCGGCTGAAGGTCAACGGCGATCTGGAAGCCGTGTGGGTCCAGGACCAGTTCAAGGCATCTTCATGGCTCTCTCTGACTGCGGGCGTGCGTTTCACGCGATTCTCCGGTCTGCTGACGGAAACCGCGGGCAGCCCGCGGCTGGGGATTGCCATTCAGATTCCGCGCCTGCACTGGGTGCTGCGCGCCGCTTATAGCCGTTACTACCAGGCGCCTCCGCTGGACACAGTTTCCAGTGACGTGCTCACTGCCGTCTCACCCGACCAGGGATTTCTGCCCCTGCGTGGTGAGCGCGACGAGCAGCACGATATCGGCTTGACCATCCCCGTCCGCGGCTGGGTGTTAGACTTCGATCAGTTCCGCACCGGCGCGCACAACTTCTTTGACCACGACGCTCTTGGAAACTCCAATCTCTTCATCCCGCTTACCATTGAAGGCGTGCGCATTGTTGGCTATGAAGCGACAGTACGCTCACCCAAACTGTTCAAGAAACTCGATCTTCACCTGGCTTATTCACACCAGAGCGTGGAAGGATCGGGGGCCGTTACTGGCGGGCTTACAGACTTTGCTCCGCCGGCAGGAATCTTCTTCCTTGACCATGATCAACGCCAGACCTTGAGCACGGGATTCACCACATCACTTCCTTACAAGAGCTGGCTCTCCGGTAACGTGACGGCTGGGTCCGGTTTTCTGGATGGAGATGGGCCCGGCCACCTGCCCAGCTACGCGACCTTCGACTTGTCAGTGGGACGCTCGTTTGGGGAGAACTGGTCGGCCAAACTGACTGGAACGAACCTGTGCAACAAGCGTTATTTCATTGACCAGACAAACAGCTTCGGCGGCTCGCACGTAAGCGATCCACGGATTGTGGCCGTGCAGTTGCGGTATAGGTTCCACTACTAGTCCGAGCCTTAGAATTCGGGCATATACGTTGCAGACCAGCGCCTGGATTGGGAAGGCGCAAAAATTTCAGCGCGGCGTTTTTTCGTTCCGACGGCGACTCGAGGATAGCGGCAATCCGCTCTTGCGCCTTGTGCGTAAGTTACGTGACAGGCGAAACAATCGCTTCGGAAGGAAAAGAATGAAAACGAAATTATTTGGACTTGCAGCCGTAATGGCGCTGGCTGCCACGGCGATGCTGGCGGCGGCCAAGAACCCCATGGTCGGCGGACAGGAGATGTTCCCGACCAAAAACATTATCCAGAACGCGGTGAATTCAGCCGATCACACAACGCTGGTAGCCGCTGTAAAAGCCGCAGGCCTGGTGGAAACGCTGCAAAGCCCCGGTCCGTTTACCGTATTCGCGCCCACCAATGAAGCTTTCGGCAAGCTCCCGGCCGGCGCCGTGGACAATCTGCTGAAAGCGGAAAACCTGGACTCGCTGAAGAAGGTGCTCACCTATCACGTGGTGGCAGGCAAGCTCAGCGCATCTGACCTGAAGAAAAAGATCAAAGAAGGGAACGGCACGGCGGAACTCACCACGGTGGAAGGCGGCAAGCTGTGGTTCACGCTGCATGAGGGCAAGCACATCATGCTAAAAGATGAAAAAGGCGGAACTGCGTTGGTCACGATTGCCGACGTGTTCCAGTCCAACGGCGTCATTCACGTGATCGACTCATTGGTCATGCCCAATTAAGCTTCTCTCCCCTCAAGACGAGGCGCTCCCCGTGGGCGCCTCGATTTTTCTAGCGACGTCTCACGCAGTCACACTTAATTGCCTGATTTGGACGGAGTCGATGCGGACAAATTTTGGCGAGCAGTGATGGCCCTGCGAATGCTTGCCTCGGGCGCTTTGTCATTGAATTCACCAGAGCCGTCTTTCATCGCGATGCCAAGTTTCTTCCAGAGCTGGTCCAGGTCCACGGGCGCGGGCTTGTCGCGCGTTTCTTTGTACAGGTTGCGCAACACCGTGGTTCCTGTTGCTTTGTCGCCAATGGCCAGCGCCCTCTCAATGTCCCAGTCTTCGGTGATGTTGCCGCCGGCCTTGTTGATCCCGCGCAGCGCGTCTTCGAGTCCCTTGCGATTTTTTGTGTGCTCGCGGATGCGCACGTCAGCCACCAGGCAGAAAAGTGCGCCGCCCCAATAGGTCCGTCCCCAGGTGTGAGTGTTGTCGAGCCCCTGATCGCCCAGCCCCGGCTGGCCCTTGGGCATGTCGCGTACAAACGACCGCCATACCTCCGTCACCGGCATGCGTCCTGCGCGCGCCCTGGCCACAGGCTCAACGTACGTGGAGATGCCTTCTTCGATCCAGTGCTGATCGTCATTCATGGAGGGAAAAGCGAGATGGACCATTTCGTGGACCAGCACCCAGTCGACTTTGGTCGCGGCAATGTCCGCGTCGCGGCCAACGCTGATCAGAATGAGGCCGCCATCCTTGGGATAAGTAACGCCATGGCGTATCCCGGAGCCGTAATTGCTGCTGATTCTTAGCGTTAGGTGTGGGACAGGGAAGCGCCCGTAGTAACTAGCGACGGTGGACGCGGAAGCTTTCACCCATGCCAGCAGATCTTCCCGCGATAATTTCATGGGCCCGTCCGGCAGCGTCACGTCGATTTTTGCGCCTGGGACTTTGAGTACCGCCGTGTCAGGGGCGTGCTCCTGGCTGTATAGAGCTGGAAGCGACAAAGACATAAGCAATAAGGACAGTAATAGCCTGTCGAGACGGTGAAATCCCATGAATGTCAGACTAACATCTGTTTCAATGGGTAGCAGCGGAAGCCTGGAGCTGACGCTTTTTCCACCAGGACGCAACCAGCGTATCCAGGGAGAGCTTGCCCGGTCCGAAAATCAAGACCAGGAGCGATACCAGCAAGAACGGGAATGGGTCCGCACCGAAAAATTTTCCCGATTCTGAAAAAAAAGCGGTAAGCGCTTCCCGATCAGCAGTGATATAGGCCACGATCATATTGATCAGCAGAGGAACGGCGATGAGCCGCGATGCCAGTCCGAGGACCAGAAGAATCCCTCCCACCGTTTCCAGGGAAGCGTTGAAATAGGCATTCAACGTGGGCGCCGGAATCCCCAGATCCGTGAAGAAGCTGACAACTTTATCGATGTGAGAGAACTTGCCGATACCGCTCTGAAGGAACAGCCATCCCCAATAAACCCGAATTGCGAGCAGGAAGGGCGACTGAAGGGAATTGGCGGCTTTTAGAAACCACCCATAGATGACTTCAGCTTTCTTGATCAAGCGAGTTTATCCTTGTGATTCGTTTTCCGGAGGGCGGCAGAACCAGCCCAGCTTTGACCAGTTGGCGAACCAGTCATGCAGCTGTTCCATCACGCGCTCCAGCTTCTTCCCGGACCAGTTGACCGATGATTCGATTGCCTGGGAGAGAGATTGCCCCTGCTGCAACGCCCGCAGCAAAGCAAATCCTTCAGGCTTCAGCCGCTTGAAATAGACGATGTTCTCCTGGCGATGGACCGCCAGAAAGACTTTCTTTGCCCTGGGCAACGGCAGCTGCGTGCGCGGCGCTGAATCCGAATGTTCCATCACGACCACGTTGCTGGAGATATCGTTTTCCGGTTCCTCGGTTTCGCGGACCTTCAGCAGCAACTCATCCACGGGATAGGCTAGATCGAGCAGTTGAATGTACGGCTGCAAACGAAACACCGGATCTTCCCCCAGGCCACCAAGCTCGGCCTGGGTCAGAGTGGGAAGTTGAGCGGCGTCAAAGGCCTCAATATCGGCCCACTCCAGCCTGACCATGTCCAGCGCCATGCGCTCATGGCCGGAAATAAACTCCGGGTGCGCGCGCAGCCACGTTTCCAGCCGCGAACCCAGGTCACGCAAGGTAAAAGACTCTGACGGAAGCTCGGTCAGGTAGCCGAGCAGGACCTGATCGAATTTCTCCTGCCCGATCACGGCGCGCAGCCCGGGAAAATCATCGGCCAGAGAAGAGAGAATGCGGAACCAGTAGACGCGGTTGTAGATTTCCAGGCGCTCAACCGAGGTCAGCCGGTCATTGGGCTTGATGATCGCCTCGGCAATCTGCTGGGTTGATCGTCCGTCGAGCGTTTGCTCGCGCATG
>JBGPZS010000386.1:0-4389 GCA_041493865.1 Terriglobia bacterium | reverse complement strand
TCAAATGGTCGACAGAACCAAACTCCCTGCTCCCGAGAAATTCAATCTGGGATCATTGAAGCAAACGTCCTTTGTCATTCACTACAGTGGTTGGTGCTGAATAAATTAATTCTGCCATCCATTACCAATCCGATGCCGCCATGGCGTGCAACGCGCCAGTCAAGATCAATTGAATTTGAGCTTTATCCAGCCGACAACATGGGCCGCACCGACCTGATTCACGACGAAACTGCCACCGCTCGTTCTATCTTGAAGAAACAGGGAACGCACGTGTTTCAGGTGTTGATCAACAAACGGACCGGTCGCGAGCTATTTCGCGTGCAGGTAGGAACCACGGAAGGCACATACTGGGTTTATGGCCTCGTTCAAGAGGCCGATTTTAACGGGGATGGTATTCCCGATTTTTCCTGGCATGGTGGAGACGACACGAGCGATAGGAGCCTGGCAGTGCTTTCATCTCCAAACGGCTACAGAAAAGTGGATATAGAGGCTACTCTGCGCGGCGAATGGCGGCGTCGCTTTCCCTCGGATCCACCAGACAAGAGCCTCACGGATGACCCCATTTTCTCTGACATGAAACTGGTGCGCAAATCCGGAAGGCTTTTACTGCAAGGAATCATCCGTTACTCCGACATCTCGCGCAGCGACGGCAGCAAGGACTATGAACATCTCTTGCGGGTAAAAGAGCAGAATTTCGTGTACGTGAAGTGAAGCAGAATGTTGACCTGGCCTGTCCTTTTATGACGAATGAAAAGAACCAAAACTTGGCCACCTGGTAAATCGCCGCGACCAATTGCGGAAGGTGACCTGTTAGAAATACGGGTTGCAGACTGACCTTGACTGTCTTAATCTGCTCGCGAAGGCGATGGAATGAGAAGTCGCGGAATACGTCCGGCACTTGCGGTTAGCACCGCACTCTTTCTCCTGACCGTGGTTACCGCTTGGGCACAAAAGATCGAAACCGGATACGACAAGTCAGCGGATTTCAGCCGGTATAAGACCTACTCCTGGATTCCCCGCACCACGCCCGCCACGAATCCCGTCCTGGCAACCATCATCGACAACGATATCGAATACGAGCTGAACCAAAAGGGCCTGCGCAAAGTGGATAGTAACCCCGATCTGCTGGTGAAAAGCTATGGCGGAGCTGGCGATGTGGAAGGCGGATACGCCGCCCAAGATCCCGGCTACACCGCCACCGGCGGCGCGCCGATGCCGGGCGGCACTATGTGGGGCGGCTCATTGCCGGCGACGCCGGTCCCGCAGACGATGCACGGCTCGATCACCGTTGACCTGGTCGACGCCAGGCAAAAACATCTTGTGTGGCGTGCAACCGCCAAGGGCAAGATGGATTACGACAAGCGAAGTAAATTGTTGGACAAGGCCAACAAGGCCGTGTCGGAAATGTTCAAGAAATACCCGCCGTCAAAGTAATGCTCCGAGCCGGGGCTGGCCAATCCTTCCCTCACACCTTCGGGTGCTAGCGATGCCCTGGCAAACAATACTCGGGATTTCCCCTTTGCGGCTCCCGCTCACGCTGCCAAAACGGCTCAGGTGGGGCATTCAGAAATTTTTCAGATAAATATCAGGTTGAGCGAAGGACTTCTATCTAGGAGTAAAGATACCTTTTCGGATATGGGGTTCTTCGCAGGCTCATGCGACGGACGGGGCAGGGTTTGGCGCACGGATTTGGTTTGAGTCTCATACATAAAACCTAACGATGGAAGGAACACACGGGAATGACAAATTACAAAAGATGGCTGCTCGGCGCTCTTATGCTCGCCGGTACCACCTACGCACTTGCGCTAGCAAGGCCATCACAGGCACATCAATCGCAAGACCATTCAGCTCCTGTCGCACAGACGCAGGATCAGAAGAGCAAGGCGAGCGCCCTTCTCAAACTTGTCCGGGAATCGACCGAGCGCTTTAAGGACGTGGCTGAGGCGGAGCGGGAGCACTATTCCCCGGTATTGGGCTGCGTGAGCGGACCCGATGCGGGGGCCATGGGGCTCCACTTTCTGAACTCGGCGCTGCTGGACGAGGTGAACAAGACCGGCATATTCGACCCCACGCGTCCGCAGATTGTGATTTACGAGCCGGCTCCGGACGGGAGCCTGCGCTTGACCGGCGCCGATTACATAGTCTTTGCCGACGCATGGGATGCGAAGCATCCGAACAATCCCCCGCAGCTCATGGGGCAGCTTTTTCACTTGTTCGAGAGCCCCAATCGCTTCGGGCTCCCGTCTTTCTACACGCTGCATGTCTGGGCGTGGAAGGAAAATCCCAACGGCGCGTTCGTGAACTGGCACCCCAACGTCTCGTGCCAGAGCTTTTCCGGACAGACGCCCTAAGTCGAGGCCACCGTCGGGCCAAGAGCGAGACAGCCCTTTCGATCTGCTTGTCGGGTCGGAAGGGCTGGTTTGCTGAAAAGGCGCTCTACCACTTCCCCGCGTGTGCGCCGCCGTCGACGTAGAGCACCTCACCCGTGATGAAAGAGGCCCGCACCAGGAACAGGGCCGCGTCGACGATCTCCTGCACCGTGGCAAGCCGCGGTATCGGGTGCAGGCGCTTCAGTGCTTCATGATGTTCAAGCTTGTGCATGGGCATGTCCACAATGCCAGGAGCAGTGGCGTCACCCGGATCCCCTGCGCTGCATACTTCCCTGACGCCATCGTGAACAAAAGGGCGATCAGAACCCTCTTGTGCAACCAGTTACACTTACGCATCAACCCTGCTGCATCGCTTTCTGGATCGCCCGCACCGCGCTCTCAATCCGTTTCAGCTCCGCCTCGCTTAGGCGCCGCAGATGCGCCGCCAGAAACCTGACTCGTCTTTGTCTCCCCAGTTTAAGGACGGATACGCCCCTGGCCGTGGCTTCGATCAGCACCGCACGGCGGTCCTGCTGGTTTGTGTGGCGTCGCGCCAGGCCTTCGGCCTCCAGGGCGTCGACAATACGGCTCATGGTCGGCGGGCGCACTTGCTCCGCCCGCGCCAGGTCATTGAGCGATACCGGCCCGCCAAAGACGATCACAGAGAGCGCTGAAAGCCGCGCCGGGCCAATCCCCGCGGCCGCGTCCTGCACCCGCACCAGCCGCAGCAGGTGGATGGCCGTCGAGTGCAGCCGGTCCGCCAGGTCTTCCGTTGTATGGGCTTTCACCATCTATTAGCTAGGCTAACTATTTTCTTGACAGGCGTCAACCCGTTGCCTTTTAATTAGCGTTGCTAAATATATTCGCTTGCAATCAGGAGCAATTTATGGCAGACGTAATCCAGCTTTCCCGCATCGCCGCCGTCATGCTGGGCGTGCGCGACCTCGACCCGGCGCTCGCGTTCTATAAGGACAAATTGGGCCTCAAGGTAATCTTGCAGGAGCCGTCGCTGGCCCTGCTGCAATGCGGTACGGTGATGCTCGGCCTGAGCCGCGGGCACGTAACCCTGGCCCCGCACGTGACTGGCGCTACCGAAGTCGTTTTTGGCGTGGACAACGTGCGCGCCGCCCACAAGTCCCTGAGCGCCCAAGGCATCGCCTTCATGAGCGAGCCGCGCCAGGCCACTCCCACGGACTGGGTGGCCCACTTCAAAGACCCTGACGGGCACCTGCTCTCCGTCTTCGGTCCTGAAGGTCAGGGGTCCTGAAAACAGGCTTGAGCTAGCGATGCAGGAGTTTGCGGCGGACGTCAGGCCAGAACTCATGCACCAGGTTTGCGCCCGCGTCGCGCAAAAGGTTGAAGCTGATGCAGCCGGCAATGGGATGCATGCCCTGCCGCTGCCCGGGAACATAGAGATCGGCCACCGCCTGTGAGGCCGCGCTGCCCAGGATCCTTGAGGCATTGAATGTCTGGCCGCCGCTGTCAGTACGCGTGATGATGACGCGGCTCATGGAATAAAGGGCCCGCTTAAGAAACGGCAGGTCAGGGTTGCGGAAATACCTGGGGTCCTGCTTCAGCAATGTAGGGAACAGGAAGCGCTGGAAGAACACGTCCGTCTCGCTGGTGGCCAGCGCAACCCCGTAGCTCTGGCCCATGCCGCGAAAACCAGTTTCATACTCGCGATTCAGATGCCGGCCCTTGGCCCGGTCCGCCGCCTGGTCAATGGCAGCGTTGGCAAAGGTCCACGGCGAATAGGTGCTATGGAGAAACACATGGAATTTCTCTCGCGCCGTCAGCGGCTGCCACTCTTTGAGCGCCGGAGAGCTCGCATCAATCGCCTGCGTAACCTGTCTCTTGATCAGGAGCTTCATCTTCTGGAACCGCGCCAGCTCAGGCGTTACCGGGGGCGCTCCTGCCATGACGCCCGGCATGACAAAGGACCGCGTCGACACCAGTTGCGTCGCCTCCAGAAGAGAGTCCTGTGCTGCGGCAAGTCCGCAGATTAATGCCAGAAAAAGAC
>JBGPZS010000283.1:0-5507 GCA_041493865.1 Terriglobia bacterium | reverse complement strand
CAGCGGACAAGGCCGGCCTGTACTTCCTCGATGGTGTAACCCAGCATCCGCAACATCGTGGGATTGAGATACGTAAGATTGCCGACCAGGTCGCCGATCACGAACCCGACATTGGCCTGCTCCACCAGGCTGCGAAAGCGCGCCTCGCTTTTGCGCAGGCGCTCTTGCCCGAGCACCTCTTCCGTGGTTTCACTGCAGGTAACCAGCGTGCCGCAAATATTGCCCTGGCTGTCACGGATTGGACTGTAACTGTAGGTCCAATAAACGTCTTCCAGTTTGCCGTTGCGATAAATAGGAACCAGCGCGTTGCGATGCCAACTGGCTTCACCTCTGGTCATCACCGCTTCAATCTGCGGACCAATAATGTGCCATATCTCCGGCCAGCATTCGGCGCCGCGCTGGCCAAGAGCTTTCGGATGCTTGTCTTCGCGAATACTCGGACGGTACCCGTCATTGTAGAACTGGATCAGCTCCGGCCCCCACCAAAGGAACATCGGATGCCGGGTTGCAAGCACCATGTTCACGGTGGTGAGCAGAGTGTCCGGCCAGGCTTCCACCGGGCCCAGGGGAGTTTTGCTCCAGTCAAAGCGGCGGGTCAGCTTCGCCATCTCGCCATCACCAAAAATTCTTCTGGCTGCGTTGCGCGCGGAATTTTCGGTAGTGGGAGAGTAGTCAGAAATCATAGGCACTGGCAAATGCAGCTTGTGCTCATTTTATCGTGCAGGGAGGCCATTCGCGAAACCATGCGCGCTGCCGGCTTGCAAAAGCGTCTCAGATTTTAGGCCAGTTCGAATTCGCTTTTTTTCCCGCTGATGCGGGCGTGCAGCCGCGTCTGGCTGCCGGGCTTCACGCTGAAATCCAGGCCCAATTTGCCTGCTGCACCAGCCACGTCCTTTGCTTTGGGAGACTCAACAGAAAACTGCAGGAGCCTGCAACCTGAAGGAGAATCCTGGGAAGGATGGACCGAGTCGCGACCCCATTCGATGAAGAATGGCAATGCGCCGCTCGAGTCGTCTTTCAGGCTGAAGGACTTCCAGCGCAGCATTTTGCCGTCAGGGCGGGCGCGAGAGCCATCGCGCGGGCCTTCAATGGCAATTCCAGCGGCAGCGGCTTTTTGAGCCAGCGCGCCGAGGTCGTTGGTGTGCGCAGCCCAGTCAATCAGCCGGGGTTCCTGGATTGTACGCAAACGCGTGGGCAGATCTTGACCAGGGACAGCACCGGCTTGCGCAGGATCGGGGGCAATGATTTCCAGATAGCGGCGCGGACCGAGAGAGAGCAGCGCGTTGCGGGTGCCGCGGCCGGGATGTACGCCGCCGAATACGGCGCGAACGCCGCTGCGCTCTTCCATCCAGGCAATGCCGTGGTCAAGGTCGTTCACGCCGAGAAGAATGTGGTCGAGGTCTGTGGGCACGCCGGGGATGTTTTCTGCCCCGGCGACAAAGCTGCGCCGCGCGACCATGGCCGCTCCGGCCAGAGCAAGGAACCATCTGCGGGAAATGATGGATGACATGGTGTGCGCCCTCGCGTGATTGTAGCAGCGGTGGAGAAACGCCTGAGAAAAATAGGAAAATGGCACCCGCCTGCGCGATGCTTGAAGCAGGAAAGGCGCGCTATTGCCGCGATCTCTAGTGTCCGTTCTTGGCGTATTGAGACCGCACGGCGAAAAGTTTTTCCAGTTCGCGGCTGTCGAGCGAGCGCGCACAACCCAGCTGCCGGGTCGCCAGGACGATCTTGGCGTAGTGTTCCACGACTTCCATCCGCATATAAGCACGGCAGAGGTCTTCTCCATAGGTAACCACTCCGTGGTTCGCCATGAGGATGGCGTCATGGAAAGGAATAAAGGGACGCAGGGAATCGCTCAGTTCCGTGGTGCCGGTAGTGGCGTAAGGCGCAAGCGGAACAGCACCAAGGGTAATCACGATTTCCGAGCATAGTGGTTCATCAAGCGCGATGCCGGCCGAGGCGAAGCCGGTGGCGGTGCATGGATGCGCATGGACCACGGCGCCCACGTCAGGACGCATGCGGTAGATGGTCAGATGCATCACGATTTCGCTGGAAGGGTTGTATAAGCCGCTGAGCTTTTTGCCGTGCAGGTCCACCACAACCATGTCTTCCGGCTCCATCATGCCCTTGCTGAAGCCGGTGGGCGTGACTAAGACGCGGTCATTGTCCAGGCGGACGGAGAGGTTCCCGTCCGTGGCGGCCACAAAGCCCTGGCTGTGCAGCATCTTGCCGAAGCGGGCGAGGTCCTGGCGCAGCACGCGCTCTCTGCCGGCGATCTTGCCACGAAACGGGGCGGCGGTCGATTTGATCAGTTCCTTGAGATAGCTCATCACTACACCTTCCAAAATGGTTCTTACGCTGCGGATTTCTTTCGTTGCAGTGCTCTGCTCAGCGAATTTGAGGCCCAATAAATGTCACCCGCGGTCACGCCCAGAGCCAGCTTGTAGTTGCCTACTGCCGCCAGCCCCATGGAGGCGACGCAACCGCACTGCGAGCAGTCAGGGTTGCCGCCGAACTGGCACGGCGTGACTCTACTCTTAAGATCAGCAGAAATCGTGTGCGTTGTCTGAGCAAAAATGCACCCTTCCGGCGAAGCCGGCGGATGCAGAAACTCCTGGATGAGACCTTCCGGCATGTCCAGTTTGGGAAACAGCCGCCGCAGGCGAAGGAGTTCTGCCGCTGCTTGCGCGCGCTCGCCGCGGGTAAGAATCTCAGGATCATCAGCACCGACCTGGGGCGTGAACATGCTCATCCAGATTTTCCTGATCTCCGGTTTCGCGCTCCAGAACTCGATGAACTCCTGCAGATATGACGCCCGCTTCATCATCTGTGCGGTAATCGTGCAATGGACTGTCACCTGATGGCCGCGTATGCTTTCCAGGATACGGGCGTAGGTGGCCGGTTTGCGGCGGACATCATGCTCCGGCTGCAAACCGTCGATCGAGACCACGATATTGAGGCGCTCCATCGTTTTCCACTCTTGCGGGATCTCGCGGAAAGCGCTGGTCACGACCTGAACGTGAATGCCGCGGGAATCGAGTTGTGGCAGCAGACGTGTGACCTCGCGATGCCGCACCAGCGGATCGCCGCCCACCAGGGAGAGATGCAATGGGCGGTGCTCATCCACCAGGGCCAGCACGCCCTGGACAAGATCGTCGCCGCGTTTGTCTTGAAGCTGCCGCAGATTTAGGCCTCCAACATGCCCTTCTTCGAATGCGTAACATCCTGGGCAACGCAAGGGGCACTCTCGCGTAATCTCAATTGCGAGAGACGGCCGCCTGCCGCTCAGGACACTTTTCCATGCCTGAATGACTTCGCTCGTCTTCATCGGTACTCTTTTTGGGCCAGCGATTCAATGCGAAATACGCACCGTGTTGGCTAAAGACCTAAATGATCTGAACTGTCTGAAGGTTGCCAAGCAAAGCGCGAAGGCTATCGCACAGTCAAAAAAGAGGACTAACAAAGCCTGACGCAGATCATGTTGAGAACATCATCGTGCGCCGCGGCGATCCATTCAATAGGACGGAAACGCACTAAAAAAGTGAGAAAGAACAAACCTAAAAAAGCGTGCGTAATGAGGATGAAATGACTAAGTGCGGATTTTCCTGAAAAAGTGGCGTCCACTTCAGGCAGAGGGGAGATCAGCACATAAAAAATGCCAAACAACACTGCGAGCGAAACGACGCACTTGAGGGAGGCGGACACGTATCTCATATTATCCGATTTTCAGGACTCTTAAAAGGATTTAACGGGGCAACTAACGCAATATGCACGCGGATTCTTATCCCAAAAGAAGGAGTGTCGTTAGAAGTTTTTAGACTTTACATTTCTTTGCAAAACACAGAAAAGAAGCGCTTTACTTTGGGCCGGAAGCGCCGCAAGAGTCACCCGTCGCCGAAGAAGAGGTCGTAATGGACCCATTTTTTTCCGTTCTGGAACGCCGCCGAAGAACCAGTTAGACACGGTCCCTCGTCGCGATAAACTTCCGCAGCCCTGAGAACGTACCAACTTGGGAGGAAGTAATTGCATCGATTAGCGGGTGAGTGGGCGATTTCTGGAAGTCTAGATTCACCTCAGCGCAAAACCTCTATGGACCTGCTTTACAAAAGCGCGGATACCATTCCTGTGAGCGGAGTCTACCGTGTCATTCACGCGCAACATCGCCTGCCCCATGAGGTAACACTGATCGCCGGACAGGTTTTTCCGCCTTGCGCAAAATGTCATGAAGAGGTCCGGTTTCAACTCGTTCGTGAACTGCCGCATCTGGCGCGCGAGCGGCGTGGCAGCGTTTCACTCTATAGCCTGCCGGCACTCGATGACGACGAAGGACCGTCCGAGTAAAGCTTGTCTACCAGGGCGTATTGGTTTTATTCATGGCGCAACGCCACCAGGGGATCAACACGCGTGGCGCGCCGCGCCGGAACGTAGCACGCGGCCAGCGCGACCAGCAGCATGAGCATCGCCGCGCCGATCAAGGTGGCAGGATCGGTCGGCTTGATTTCGAAGAGCTGACCTTTGAGCAGGCGTGTGAGCGCCAGCGATCCAAGTACTCCGGCGATCGCGCCGGCCACGGCCAGGCGCACTCCCTGGCTCAGCACCAGCCGCAACACGTTGCTCCGCTGCGCGCCGAGAGCTACGCGAATCCCAATTTCCCGGGTGCGTTGCCCCGCCATGTAAGCGACGACGCCGTAAATGCCGACAAGGGTCAGCGTCAACCCGGCGGCGGCAAACACGCCCAGCAACCAGGTGCGAAAACGCGGTTCGGCCACGGACTGCGCAATCACTTCTGTCATGCTCTGTACACGGTTGATGGGCTGCTCCTTGTCGATGGCCCATACCGTTTTTCGCAACTCAGTCGCCAGGGCCAGCGGGTCAGAGCTGGTGCGAACAAAGAGATGAAGCGATGCGTCAGTGTTCTGCAGCAGGGGCAAATAAACCTGCGGCCGCGCTTGCGCTCTCAGGTGGACATCGCGCGTGTCCGCTACCACACCGACAATCTGGCACTGGTCGTCAGGTTCGGGGCCGAATTTGAGCACCTTGCCCAGCACATTCTGTCCGGAGAAATATCGCCGCACCAAGGACTGATTGATGATGGCCACGCGGGTTGAACCTTTGCCGTCAGTTTCCTTGAACAGCCGCCCGGAGACCAGCCGAATGCGCAACGTCTCAAAAAATCCGGGTGCCACCGACCTCATTTGCAGCGTGGTGGACTTGTCGCCGGCGCCCAGCGTGCCCGGATCGAACATCATCATCTTGAGATTGTCAGCCAGAGCGGCTGAATCGCTCACGGCAACATTTTTAAGGCGCTCGTTGGCGTGGAGCGCATCCAGCAATTGCTGCACGAAAACAAGGCGCGCATCTCCAGTAGCGTACCGTGACTCAGGCAGCTTCAGCTCCGCCGTCAGCAGATGGTCGGTGCGGAAGCCCGCGTCCACGCTCAGCAGGCGCGCCATGCTCTGGACCATCAGTGCGGAGCCATCCAGCAGGACCAGCGCCAGAGCCAT
>JBGPZS010000239.1:0-6231 GCA_041493865.1 Terriglobia bacterium | reverse complement strand
TGGCAGCTCCATCGCCGCCTGCTGCCGATTGGCAGTGGCCGGTGCGGTTCACCAGCATGGTGACCGCGATCAGCGCAGCATGCCCTCCAGTTCCTGGCGAGTGAAGTCGGCGTCCAGATTTGATGGGGCAACCAGCTTCTTCAAATCGTCGATGGCGGGGAGCAGAAGGTCCATCTGCCTCTTGATTCGATCGTGCACATATTCTTTAAAGTCTTTGTTCCTCGATTTCGCCAGGTCTCGAACCTCATTAGGCAGAGTCTCAATGGAGTCGTCTGTCGAGCGCAAGCTCTCTTCAATGTTCTTCACTTGCTCGGGCAGCTTTTCGCGGTATTCGTCGAGTTTGCGTGCTGCGTCTCTGTCCTTGATCTTGCCCAGCTGTTCCCGGAACAAGTAGAGCTGCGCCAGCGTTTCTACCGTCTCGTTACTGATTGGCGAGAGAAACGCGCCCTGGAATTGCCCTCGAAACTTACTGTCCAAGTCCTGGGTTATCTTCCAGGTGCTGTCGAGCTGCTTGTAAATATCGTCGCGAAAGCTTGCGCCGTCATCTCTCTGGCACGGAGTAGGCAGAGCTGACACCCAATCGCCCAGTTGGCCTTTGGCCTGGTCCAGCCAGACCCTGGCCTGGCTGACATTGTTGGTACTCAGGTAACGGTTGATGTCCTCCCTGGTCTTGTTAAACACTGTGAGGACGCTGCCCTTTTGCAGGCTTACCAGGTCCTTATAGGTGGCCAGCAGTGAACGGTAAAGACGCACACGTTCAGCCAGGGCCTGCATCCTCAACTCCATGTCCTTCAGCACGGCTTCCATAGGCCCTTCAGCTTCGTCCGGGAACCCATCGGGCTTGATCTCATCAGTGATCAGTTTCTTCAACACTTCTATGACGACGTCTACTGCACCTCCAGCACGGCCCAGGCTGTCTTTGATTTTTTCCTTCAATGCCTCGGCTTTTCGCCTCATGGCCTCAACAGCCCGTGCGGCATTGTCCAAGACTGCCCGCGTAGAGGTGTCCATCTCCGAGATAATGGCCTGCACCATCTGGTCCATTTCCTGAATGGCCCGCATTTCATCGTTTTGGATGCCCTGGTTCTTTGAGAGCAAGAACGTCCAGGTATCTTGCAGGGCGCCGATCAACTTCGACAGGTTGTCCTGATGCTTGAGAAGATCATCCATTAGCTGGGGCGTTCCTACTTTGGACAGGGTGTCGAAGAACCTCTCCTCGGCTTGCAGCGCGGACGACCAGAAGAGCTGGTGCGCCGAGGGCAGCATCAGGTCCCTTACCGAATCGCCAAATAGTGCGTTGTAGTCAGACCGCAGACGGGCAATACGCGATTGCCACTTCGACTGTGTCCCCAGATTAGAGCTGCTGGCCTTGGCCATGAAATCAACCAGATCGTCGAGCGCGCGCTGGCGCAGGTCCGCGTATCTATTGATGCAGTTGGCAAGATTTTGATTGACGCGGTCATTTGCGGCAGCGGGAGCCTGCGCCAAAAGATCACGCAACTCGGAGATGCGATACGCATAAGTTCCCATGTTCATACTCCTTGCTCGGCTTACAAAGCGCCGCGGCCGGCCAATAGGCCTTTGATTATTTGAAAGCCCGGAGACTTTCGTTATCGAGGCGTCAATTCTCCATCGCCTCAGCACTATCCACCACGATCGAGAGGGCGCTCGGATTGCCAGGTATGCGTGCCGTTCCGCGGATTCGCAGCTTGTCCGTGGGAGTTGTGCGGTTGAGCAGTTTGCTGGCCGTGGTGTCGCGTCGCACGATGATGACCATGCGGGTGCGAGTGGCGTCGCCTACGGTGGCAACGGAATAGGCTTCGTAGTCGTCGCTCGTAGTGCCCGTGGGGAAGAGCGACGGGTTGGTGGAGGAAGAGCGCGCTTCCGTGATTGCCATCTCCACGGGTTTGTTCTCCAGCGATGCATGATCGGCATCGATGGCTTGAGGCGTGATCGGCGCATACTGGACCTCGGCCCGCGCGCGGACTGCGGCGAATGATACGGCCAGCTTCACCCGATGTGCGCCCGGCCCGGCCGCCGGCGTCTCTTGCGCCAGCGCCAGCGCTTTTTTCCAGTCAAAGACGGGACAGTAAAGGGGCTCGAGGGGCGCGGCCGTTTTGTGTGATTCTACTTCCTTCAACTGGTCTTTGATGCTGCTGAGACTTGCGAGAAGGTCGGTGATGGAAGCTTCATGGGGCGCCGCGGAGGCCGCTGCGGGTGCCGGCTCGGGCTTGGCATCGTTGGTCGCAGGGGCGTCGCTGGAAGCAGCCGGTACTACCGAGGAGCCGATTTGCGTGGCCAAAATCTTCCACTGGTCCTTGGAGAGGCGGGAAGGAAGGGCCAGCAATCGTGTGAGCGCGGCGTCGGCGAAAGCAGAGTCGACGGGCAGTTTGGGCAGCTCTAGCGTGTTTCCCTGGAACGCGGCAAAAGCCGAGTCAGCTACGGCGCGGCGCTCCCAGTTCGAACTATCGGCCCACAGGTATTGCGCGTCCGTCAGGTGAAGAAAGAGATTGCCGGCAAAGACATTGTTCTCAAACGAAACGTTCTGCTGCGCAGTAGTGGAGCGCACGCCAAAGTTGTCAGCGAACGCAAAGATGTTGGAGTCCACGGCAACAACTGCGCGACCGGTGAGATGGAACAGCGTGCCGTCCGAACTGGATTTCCCGGTGCCGGCCCGCGGCGTGGGGTCACAGGCGAAGAGAATGCTGTTGTTGCGGATGGTCCAGGGGCCGGGGCCGTTGGCCATCAACTTTAAGGACCAGCCGCTGGTGTTGAGCACAATGTTGTTTTCAAACACGCCAAAAGGGCAGCTGATGTTGATGGCCGCGCTGGATGCATTGATGAAAAGGCAGTTGCGGACCGTGATGGCGCGTCCGCCTATAAGGCTTACCAGGGGGCTGAGCGGCGAGTTGCGAAGGTCCAGCGAGCCGCTGGGTGTGTAGCCGTTGTAGGTGGCGCCATCAAAGATGAAACCATCCAGCACCAGGCCGTCGCTGGCTTCCTCGGACGCGAGAACCGTGCCTTCCGGCGTGCCCTTGGCCCGTTCCTCCTCAGTGAGCAGGAAGCGCGTGGGATTTTTCCACGGATCGCGAGCGATGAACTCCGCATCGTAGCCGCCGAGAAGAGTAAGGTTGCGAATCAGGATCTTCCACTTGCCCGAGCGGAGCTTGCCGAAATAGTCACCGCCGGCGACATGGATGGCGTCGCCGCCCTCGGCCTTGTCGAGCGCCTGAAAGGGATCGCGGAACGGCTTTTCACGCGTGCCGTCACCGCCGCTCGCGCCTGCTCTCACGAACCAATCGCGGCCCTCGGGGCGCGGCGCCGGAGTCGCGGCAATCAACGGAGCAGGGGCGATGGACTCGACAACGAGCGTAACTTTCTGGCGCGAGGTGGGCTCAATGTCAGTCCGGTAGACGCCGCGTAGAAAATAAGTGCTCTCAGCTTCGCGGCCATTGGTGTACTTGATGGCTTCTGTGAACTGGCGATTTGTGAGCGTGTTGCGCGCCGCCAGGACAAAGATCGATCCGTCGTCGGAAAAGGGCCGGTAAACCCGAATGCCCATGTGAGTGACTGGTGTGGTATCGGAAAGCAGGGTGGCATTCTGCTCGAAGCCGAGCCCGACTCGGAGTTCAACACGCTGGTTCGCAAGGCCGGTGTCAGGCTTCTCGATGACACTCCAATCAACAGGGCGATAGGTCACGGCCGCGCTGGCAGGTTGGGTTGCAATCTCCGCCGCAAGCTCCACGGCATGAAAACCCTGCTTGGCCGTAAAGCGAAGCGCCAGGGCATCGAGCGGTGCAAGCCGCGGAGCCAGATCGCCCTTGTTTTCTTCCTTTTCGAAATCGGCGGGAGTGAGCGCCGGCAGACCGGCCGTGGTGCGCAGTGCATTCGCGGCTTCACGCGGCGGCCTTACGTAATTGGCCAGCAGATGACGGCTATAGGCGTCCAGCCACTCGGTCCTGAAGCCGGTCATGCCCGGGTCCAGGACGAGGTTGCCTGCGGTGGACTTAAGTCCCACGTCTTCCAGTTCGTCGATATTCTTTTCCGTGATGTCGGCGGGACTGCCTTGCGCCCGGCTGTTCACGATATCGCGCGGTGTGAGATAGAACAGGTTGCGGTCAATGGAGACACGATCAAGGTCGCGATAGAGAGCAATCGCGGCGTTGCCACAGGAAACGAAAACATTGTCCTGGACAACGGCCGTGCGGTTGACGCGTACGCCGATGGCGCGGTCACCGCCTGTGCCGCACGGCGGCCCCAGATCGTGCGCGAAGCAGAAGGTATTGTTCACCACGGTGATGGGCTGGAGATTTTCCGAAGCGCTCCGAATGTCCAGCATGCCGATGCCAATGATGTTGATGATGAGATTGTTTTCAAAGCGCGAGCCGTCGCCGGCAAGCTCAACTCCTCCGGCCGCACTGTTGGCGAATACGCAGTTCCTGATCGTCACTTCCTTGGCATTGAAAGAAGCGATGGCGCCATCCATGGTGGGAAACGAACTGAGACCCTCCACAGGCTTGTCACCATAGGTGTTTCTTCCAGCGGCATCGAAGAAAAGGCCATCGAGGACGAGGCCATTATGCTCGCCGCCACCGCTGAGAAGACTATTCTCGCGGGTGTATTCGTATCCTGGAAACACAGCGAAGACAGACGGCGTCTGCCACGGCGTGCGCTTGGAGAAATCGGGGCTGTAGCCGCCGCGAACGGTTAGCCTGGGGCAGTCGATGAGCCAGGAGGAACGATCATAGCGCCCGAAGTAGGTGCCGGCGGCGATATGGATGACATCGCCCGGTCCCGCGGAGCGAAAGGCGAGCCACGGATCATGAAAAGGCCTGGCACGTGACCCATCTCCAAGTTTAGCGCCCGCGGCGACGAACCAATCAGTGTTTGAGTTGGGCATTGTAATCAACCCTTCCGCAATGCTTGCTTGATGTTGTCAATGGTCGATTTCCAGTCATCAACGTATGTCCTGATCAATGCGTTGGCCGAAGCAATGACTGCGCTCAGGCCCTGCCGGACAGGTCCATCGACGAGGGAGTCTGTATAGTCCTGGACCTTGGCCAGTGCTTCTTGAATGGAGTTGAATGAATTCCCGATCTCATCGTTCCATTTCTCCAGTTGGGCAGGATCGTCCGACAAGGTTTCAAAAGACTTTTGCATTTCCTCGTCGAGCGTGTGATAGAGCACATCGAACAATGCATCCGCATCTGTAATAGTGCGGTCACGATTATCCTCAAGCTTCTCTCTGCAGTCTCTGCCGAATTGCTCCCAGTCCCTGGCCTCGTAAGGCGAGTCCCTGCCGAGACCCGGCAGAGCATTCGCGACGGCCGCGGCCTGCGCATACGCCGCTGCAATCGCGTCCTTGTTGAGGCTGCTCTTCGTCTGTTTGAGGAGGTCGATCCTGGCAAGAAGCACCTTCAGAAGCGCCTGTTTTTTTGCTGTCGCGTCTCTGACCTGAGAGAAACTCTGCGTAAGCTGGTCACCCAGAATCTTGATCTGGTCCGGGATTTGCGGCTGCCCAGCGTACCTTTTTATCTGCACGATGGCATAGAGGAATACGCCGGTTTTCTTTAGTACGTCTGTGATTGCCCCGAAACTGCCTTCGACAAGCTTTTGAAGGTCTTTCTTGTCGCTAAGAACCGACTTGAGGTCCTCGTTACATTGCTGAATAAGTTTGACGTTGGTGGCGTGAATCGTTCCCATCTGCTTGGCCGCGAGAGCGATCTCCGCCCTGGCATTTTCCTCCCAGATTTTCTGTTCGCCGCGGCGAAAGGTATCCAGGCCCACGCCGCCCAGGCCCGCACTGTCCCCCTGAGGTATCTCGTCGTTGAGTTTGCCGAGTGCTTCCCGGCCATTGATGCAACAATCTCTCCAGTCACGATCCAGGCTTGAAATGTCGGACTGCCCAAGCAGCAACACCATCGCTTTGAGCAGGTTCTCGCGTTTCTCCCCATAGTCCTTCAAGAGCTCGTTGGCTTTGTCGAGCTCTGCCCTGGTCATGCCCACGTTGCCTGCTGCCGTTTTGGCAATCTCTTTGGCCTTGTCGATATCTTCCATTCCATTACCTCACGAGAAAAGCTTCATGCCGCGAAGCGCGTCTGGATTGGCGAACCCCTGCTTCGCAGTCACTACTCTCAAATTTAGGAGAATGAATACATTCTGGCGGCGTCTGGCGCAGGACGGCATCTACACGCCACCAGAGCAGAGCGCCAAGATCAACGGCCCGGCTTT
>JBGPZS010000241.1:0-6147 GCA_041493865.1 Terriglobia bacterium | reverse complement strand
TGATAGAGCGCCTGCAATTGCGCCAATTGCGTATGGACCAGCCCGATTGGCTGCCCACAAAGAATGGCAGGGTTGAGACTGGCTGGTATCGGCGCTCCTCCGGGCAAGGTAAAGCCTGTGGGCGCACCGCCGGCGCAAGGCGCCGCTTCCGAGAGGAACAATCCCTGGGCCAGACGACCGGGCCGATTGAACAGGTTATTGTTGAAAATCGAGTTCTCGTAATAGAGGCCAGCGCCGGCGCGGATTACAGTCTTGCCGCTGCCTGTGGGGTCCCAGGCAAATCCTGCCGTGGGACTGAAGTTATGCCCCGGGACTTTGACCCTGTTGCCCAGCCCGGATCCCCAGAGATCCAGGATGTTGCCGTTACAAGGCGTGCCCCCGGCCACCAGGCCTGCTGCCAGGCCCGGGTCCAGTTGCGAGCAGGGGATCGGCGCAATATCGGAATCCGTGCGGCCGGTATCGTGCACGTAGCGCATGCCGAAGTTCAGCGTTAGATTGGTGCGGATCTTCCAGGAATCGCCGACATACCACTGAATCCGGTTGTCCGGACCAAGCCCGCCGCCGGGAAGCCCAAAAGCGGGTTTTTCCGAGGAGAAGCCCTGGCCGTTGCCCATGAATACGAAATTAGCCAGGTAGTTCAGGGGATTGCTGGTTCCTCCTGCAAAGGGCGCAACCGTGGGGAAAAACGGGACGCTGGTGTCGGTAGGATCGGCATTCACGCTGGGCGCCAGGGCAAAGAACTTGGCGAACCCGCCGCCCTGAATGTGGTTATATCCAAACCCGTACCTGAGGATGTGCTTTTCGATGGTCTTGCTGCCGTCGTACTTGATCTGCGTGTTCTGCTGGTAGGTCTGCTGCGGAGCCAGTAGGTTTGGACCGGAACAAAAGAAATCGGCCCCGCCGTTCAAACACAGGAAATCGGGCCCGATCGTAAGGCTGGTGTCCGGCGCAGGATTGAAAACGCCCGACTTCGTTGCGTCCGTAATTCCGTTGCGGAACTTGGTGTAACCAAAACGGACGGCGTGCGTAAATGTGCCCGTAATGAAATCCACCCCGCCGGCGTGCACGGGCGTGTTATTGACATTGGTGAACGGCTGGAAGCTGTTGGGGATAAATCCCTTGGTGCTGTGGTTCTGCTCGTAAGAAAAGCGATAGAAGGCCTTGACCTTGTCGCTGATCGTCCAGTCCAGCTTGGCGATGCCGTTTGTGTCCCGGAAAGGCGAGTTAAACCCGCCCACGTTCGCGGACAAGAGCCCGCTGCTGGCAACCGTTTCAATCTCGTCCTGCTTCAGCCTTTCGGCGTCGACAAAGAAGAACAGTTTGTTCTTGAAAATCGGCCCGCCCAACTGGCCGCCGAAATTGTTGCGCTGGAAGGGAACATCGGTGTTGGCAATGTTTGCGGCGATCGAGTGATCACGAAACAGATAGAAAGCCTGACCATGCCACTTGTTGCTGCCAGACCGCGTTACCACGTTCACCGCGCCGGACGAGGTCAATTCCGTGGAAAGGTCGAGCGATGACTGGCTCACCTGGAATTCCGCGATGGAGCTCGCCGGGAGGTTTTGTGTGGTGGTGCCGACGGTTTCATCGGAAATATCGATGCCGTCCACTTCAATTCGGGCGGTGCGGCCAAAGCGGCCGCCGAAGGAAATGGATGAGAAGCCGTTCTTGGTGGGATCGAAGTTGCCGCCGTCCTGGATCTGCACGCCCGGCTCCAACTGGGCGAGGTCAAGGAAGTTACGGCCGTTGATCGGCAGGTTCTCAATCTGTTCCGTGGTGAGTACGCCCTGAACCGTTGCCTGTTCGGTGTTGATGGTAACCGCGGAGCCGGTAACCTCTACGACTTCTGTCGATTGCCCCAGCGTCAACTTGGCATTGCCGGTGGAAGTATTGCCGACCTGCACGGGGATTGTCAAAACCTGGGTGCGGAAACCCTTGGCTTCGATGCGCACTTCGTAATCACCCGGTATGAGCGCGCCGGATGCATAAGAGCCAGATCCTCCGCTGGAAATCTTGCTGCTTTGTCCGGTGGCCTTGCTAGTGATGGTGATCGACGCGTTCGGAACCATGGCGCCGTTAGGATCGGTCACCGTACCTTGAATGCTTCCTGTGGCCACGGTCGATTGTGCGCATGCAGGCAGCAGGCTGAATGTGGTGAAGCTAATACATAGGATGAAAGCAATCCAGAACCTCTGATTTCTCATTCTTTCCTCCTCCAACAGTTTTGACCCGTGTCAGAAACGGGCCGGGGCTGCGTCAACGGGGCCGGAAGAACAGCCAGGCTTTTTGGTTTAATAAAGGTCACTCGCGCTCGTGCTCGTGAACTGGCATCAGCATGAGCTATGCCAATGCTTCAAATCGCGATCGCTTGAAACAAAAGCCGATAGATGGCGTTTAAAGCGGAAACATCTTATCAAGATATCGATTCTCATAGCCAGAGATTTGCAACATACGAATTCTCATAGCCAACAGTCCCAGATGGTTATTACCTGCCGGTAATTTGCACCTTCATGATTCGGTGTGATACCTTCCGCTCAAACGCTTGAACTCTTTCTGGGAGCCGTATATGGAGGAAAAATGACGCCTCTGATTGTGATCGGGATATTGATCGTCGGCGCGATCATCATTCTTGCCGGCATGTACAACAGCCTGGTGCAGTTGCGTGTGCGCGCCGATTCTGCCTGGTCAGACATCGATATCCAACTCAAACGCCGCCATGACTTGATTCCTAACCTGGTGGAAACGGTGAAAGGCTACGCCGGGCATGAGAGGGGGACGTTTGAGAACATCGCCAAGTTCCGCTCCCAGGCCATGCAGGCCACCGGCCCCGCCGACAAGGCCGTGGCGGAAGGCCAGCTCACCGGCGCATTAAAGAGCCTGTTTGCCGTAGCGGAAAACTATCCTGAGCTGAAGGCATCAGAGCAATTTACGGGGCTACAGGGTTCGCTCAATTCGATTGAAGACAACATCCAGAACGCGCGGCGCTATTACAACGCCGTGGTGCGCGACTTCAACACACGCGTACAATCGTTCCCGACCAATATCATCGCGGGAATGTTTGGTTTCCACACGCGGCAGTTTTTTGAAATGGACAGTCCCGCCGACCGGGAAAACGTCCAAGTAAAGTTCTAGACAAGTGAATTTTTCTGGCCATTCCCGAAGCCGGGCCTTCCCTTGCGGGAAAATGCTCACGGTCGTTCTGCTGCTGGTTTTCAGCCTGCCCGTGTTGGCCCGCAGCTATCGCATTTCCAAATTCAGCAGCACGATTCACGTGGATGAAGACGGCTCGGCCCGCGTTCAGGAGCAAATCACCTTTGTCTTCTCCGGCGAATATCACGGTATCTATCGCGACATCCCGGTGGACTATCCCGGCCCATCCGGCTCCAATTACACGCTGTTCATCAAACTTGACCAGATCACGGACGAAAGCGGCAGCAAGCTTAAGTATGAGAAGAAGACTACCGGCGGGTTTCTTAAGCTCAAAGTTTATGTCCCCGGGGCCAGCGACTCCACCCGGACTGTCAACATTGAGTATTCCGTCGCCAACGGTACGCGGTTTTTTGAAGACCATGATGAGTTCTACTGGAACGTGACCGGCAATGACTGGCCTGTTGCTATCGGCCAGGCATCGGCGATTGTCTTCTTTCCGCCTGACGCAAGCGGCAAGCTGCGCGCCCAGGCGTTTGAGGGCATCTACGGATCGTCCGATCATGCCCGGGCTTCAGTGGAAGGACCGAGCACCAGCTTTGAAACCACCAGCCCGCTGCCCATGCGTGGAGGACTGACCGCCGACGTTTACATCGAAAAAGGCGTGCTGCACCAGCCCAGCGCGCTGGAGCGATTTTTCAGGTTTGTGCGCAGCAATCCAGTGCTCTCTCTTCCAGTCTGGGCCTTTGCGGTGATGTTTGCCCTGTGGTGGGTAAAGGGACGCGACCCTGATCCCGGCATGTCCGTGGCGCCCATGTATGAGCCGCCGGAGAAGATGGGCCCGGCGGAGGTGGGTACGCTGATCGACGACAGCGTCGATTCCCGCGACATCACCTGTGTCCTGGTCGATCTGGCCGTGCGTGGCTACGTAAAAATCGTGGAGACGCAGCACAAAGGCTTTCTCAGCAGCAGCAAAGACTACGAGTTCCATCTGCTGAAAAACAGCACCCAGTGGAACGACCTTACGGATTACGAACGAGCCATGCTCCAGCAGGTTTTTAGCGGCGGCCAGATGACCCTGCTCTCCAACCTGCGCAATCATTTTTACACTTCGCTGCCGATGATCAAGAGCGAAATCATGAGCGCATTGAAATCCAAGGGCATGTACGCGCTGGACCCGGATTCAGCCATGGGCTATTGGGGACTTGGCCTGCTGATGGTGGCAATACCTTATGCGATCGGGCAGGTTTTTGGTGTGGCCGATTTTCTCAGCTCTCTCCCGATTGCGATCGGGTGCGGCCTGGTTGCGCTGGCGATCATCGTTATTATTGGGAAGCAGCTCACGGCCACCAGTCTCAAGGGGGCGCGCACGCGCGTACAGGTGCTCGGCTTCCAGGAATTCATGAACCGCGTGGATGCCGACAGGCTCAAGCGCATGCCTCCGGACACTTTTGAAAAATTCCTACCCTATGCCATGGCCCTGGGAGTGGAACATCGGTGGGCCAAGGCGTTCGAAGGCATCATCCAGAACCCGCCGTCGTGGTATCAGTCCTCTGACGGCCACATGTTCAGTACCTTTTATTTTGTGAATGCCCTGGGATCCATGGCGCAGACCGCGAGTTCGACATTTGTCTCCGCTCCACGGGCCAGTTCCAGCGGCTCGGGATGGAGCGGCGGCGGTGGTGGCGGCTTTTCCGGTGGTGGGTTTGGTGGCGGTGGGGGCGGCGCCTTTTGAGGGCAGCAGCGATTGTCATGAAGGAGACAAAAATGACAAGCAGGCTGGTTTGCCGGCGTTACCCTGTTTTTTGCAGCCGGCCCCGGGAGCGGATGCGCCGACCTTCCAGCAGATGTTGCGGCTCCCTACTCTGATCCGGCTTTTCCGAACAAAGTGACGCTGCATGTGCCGCCGCTGGCGCCTGGAGCAGCATGGACAACCACTCTCCCTTTCTGGGGCATGCTCAAGTGGAGCAGCGGAAAGTTCGACTTCAAGGCCGTGGCGGATGCGGCGAATACCGTGGCAGAAAGCAACGAGACCAACAACACGACGAGCAGCACGCTCACCGTTCGGTAAAGTTGCGCCGGTCCGTAACCTGCAGAGCCGCCTACCCCATCGATTGCAGACACTCTGGCCAGGGCCCTTCAGCAGCTCTCGATTCCTCCCGGGGCGCTACAAACACGCTGAACGAACTCTACATCCTATATGCAAGAGGGACCTGCCATGGCTGAGAGGATATATCGCAGCTCAGATATACCGAACCTTGATACTTATCCGTCTGATTCACCCGAGCGAGAGATTGGCCGAACGGGTGTTGAACGGCCTTCGCTGGAGCAGCGCGCCGCCGAACTGGGCGCCGCAGCCGGCAAAATTGCCTTCATCGCTCGCCAGACAAAGGAAAGAGTGGAGAAGCTGGCGCACCGGCCGATCCATGATCACGTGAGCGGCCTTGCTGAAAGCACCAGGGGCCGGGCTGAGCACTTGCGCCGGGTGGCCGTTGCCCGCGCCCAGGAATGGACCCACGCTGCCCAGGCCAAAACCACAGAGCTGGGCCGCCAGGCCCGCGAGAAGACCGCAGACCTTGTCCGGCAGGCCAAGTCAGGTTATGTCCGCGCGCGCTTTGAGACCATCAAGACCGTGCGTGAATACCCGGTGCATACGGTCCTGGCCGCAGGGGCTGTGGGGTTTCTGCTGGGGGTCGCGCTAAGAATCAGGAGGACGAAACGTGCATACTGACAAATCTCTGGCAACCGTCCTGGCGGAGACCAAGGAAGAACTGAAGGTATTCGTTTCGACGCGGCTGGAAATGTTGAACGCGGAGCTGCGCGAGAAGGTCCGCACCTGGAAACGAGGGATTCCGTTTCTCCTCATCGCGGCGGTGCTTGTTGTTACCGGCTGGATTGCACTGACCTTCGCGCTCATAGGCTTGCTGCATGTCGCGTTCATCGAGAGCGTTTATTCCTGGTTTCTTGCCGGCCTGGTTGTAGCTCTCTTTTATCTGGTGG
>JBGPZS010000172.1:0-7751 GCA_041493865.1 Terriglobia bacterium | reverse complement strand
TCAACGATCTGCGTTTTGAAGGCAAACGGCAGCCCGACGCGAAGGGCCTGGCCAGCGTCCACCTGACCCTGGATGATGGCAAGCGCCGGCGCACGATCATCGCGCAGGATACCGGCGACTTTGCAGTTGACGACGTGCCTCCGGGCGACTACAGGATCAGCGTGGACGCAAGCACCCTGCCGGCGAATTACACGCTGGCCGAAGATACATTCACCCTCCACGTGGCGCCGGTCTCAACCGCGGTGCAGAACATTCCCGCGCGCGCCCTGCGGTCGATTGCCGGAAGGGTCTTTGTCAAGGTGCTGGCTGAACCCTCTACCCAGCCGGCCGATTCCGGCAAGCTGAAAATCAGCGGCATGCCCGCCGGATCAGTCCGCAGCCAGCGCGGTGGACAGGCAGGAGGAAGGGTGAGCCAGGCGGGACGCGGCCAGGCGCAGGGAACAACCGGTCCGGCCACCGGAGGCGACTACAACCTGGTGCCGCTTGCCGGGGTTCAGATTACC
The DNA here is from genome assembly GCA_041493865.1 of Terriglobia bacterium. Lineage (GTDB taxonomy): Bacteria > Acidobacteriota > Terriglobia > Terriglobales > Acidobacteriaceae > Angelobacter. The sequence goes on along the minus strand of JBGPZS010000172.1, from coordinate 7,248 downwards.
GCCGGACATGGCATCGCCAGAACGGATGAGAACGGAAATTTTTTGCTGCGTGATCTCCCCGCGGGTGATCTGACGGTGACGCTGGTCTCTGTAAAAGATTTGCCGCCGGAAATGAAGCTCCCGTCCGGACAGGTAAGAATGCCGCCCGAACCCATTCAAGTGCAGGGCGCGACCATAGTGATCAGCAACCCGGACCTGGCGCCTTATCTGGTGGACGCGCCGAAGCCCCAGTAACTTTATTTCACCACGACCGTCGTCAGTTGCACCGACTGCTGTTCCACGCCCGTGCCTTGCACGTCTACCAGCATCGGCCGCACTTCTTCAGTGATCGAGAGTTTTTCCTCGCGCGGAGACAGGTTGTAAGAGACCGAGCCTTCGTCCCGATCTCTGTGCCTGTGATGGCGCGGCGGGGCCACTACAGGAACAACAATCACACGGATATGCAGCTCGGCTTGCGCGCTACTGCTGTTCGACCGCACGTTTTGCGCGGGTGAAGCCATGCCCAATGTGACTACGGCGAATGCGGCGAACAAAATCCTGAGGGTCCGCATGCGGGGGAAAGTACAAATGTACATGCGCATCTCGAGTGTCTTCCTTCCAGATGACTTATCGACTGTTTCCGTGAACCACTAAGAAAAATCCATTACCTCGAATCATCGAAAAATGGGCCCGACGGCCTAAGTGACTTCCCTGGGATAGTGGATGATCTTATAGAAATTCGAGCTGAACGTCACCCAAGCGGCACCTTTTCCAGCCAGCGCGCAATGTTTACGTTCCATCCCAACTCTGAAGAGATGGTGCTTTGAAGCCGGGAAGCTGCCTCAGGTTCGCCATGGACCAGAAAAGTATTCTTCGGCTGTTTTTTGAACGTCCGCAGCCAGAAGAGCAGCTCTTCCGTATCGGCATGATCGCTGAACTGCTCCAGGGCGGCAACCTGGGCGCGAATCGGCACCTCTTCAGAGAAAATACGCACTGATTTGGCCCCGCTTTTGATGATCTCGCCACGCGTGCCCGGCGCCTGGAAGCCGATGAACAGCACCTGGTTCCTCGGATCAGGAAGGCGCAGCAGCAGATGGTGCAGGATACGTCCGCCCGCTACCATGCCGCTGGAGGAGACGATGATGCACGGATAGCGCATCTCATTGATCTTCTTGGAATCTTCCTGCTTGGGCGCAAAGTGGAAGCCTTCCCAGCTAAGCGGCGAACCAAATTTCTGGACCAGCTGCCGCGCTTCGTCAGTGAATTCATCGGCGTATTTCAGGAAGATCTCAACCGCCTTGATGGCCATGGGACTGTCAGCAAAGACGGGGACGCGCGGGATCCGATTTGACTCCATCAATTCCTTGAGCAGGAACAGGAACTTCTGCGTGCGTTCCACGGCAAACGCCGGCACAATGACGGAGCCGCCCCGGTGTACCGTGTCGGAGACGATCTGTGCCAGGTGGGGGCGAACGTCGTCGTGCGGATGGACGCGATTGCCATAGGTCGATTCCATCACCAGCATTTCCGGGTCTTCGTTTTCGTCCGGTCCCGCGCGCACCACGCGTCCAGGTGCGCCTGGCTGCAAGGGGACGCGGCCGATGTCTCCAGTGAACAGGAACTTGCGCGCCTTGCTCTCCGCGCCAAGAAAAAGCTCAACCATGCACGAGCCAAGAATATGGCCGGCATGGACAAAGCGGAAGGAAAGCTCAGGACTGAGCCGCCTGGTTTCACCGAACGCGACAGGGCTGAACAAACCCATGCAGTCCTCGGCTTCCTGCAGCGTGTACAAAGGCAGCGCAGGATGATGTTTGGAGGACTGCTTCTGATTGTGGAAGCGCGCCTCTTCCTCCTGCAGGTGGCCGGAATCCGGCAAGATCACCGAACACAAATCGATTGTGGACGGCGTGGCGTAGATCTGCCCCTTGAACCCCTCTTTGGCCAGCCGGGGGATCCAACCACAGTGGTCAAGATGGGCGTGAGTCAGGATCACGGCGTCAATTTCGCGCGCGGGAACCGGAGTATCTTCCCAGTTGCGCTCACGCCATTCCTTCGGCCCTTGAAACAGGCCGCAGTCGATGAGTACTTGCAGCCCTTGTTTGCCGGAGGAATCGTCGCGGGTGTTGATGAGGTGTTTCGATCCGGTCACGGTGCCGGCAGCGCCAAGAAATTGAAGATAGGCCACGGTGCTCCCTGAAGTTCAAGTTTTCTGAAGCGAATCGTTTTTCAAGCGAACCATTTCACAGTAAGAGCAGCAATCAGCGCAACCGCAAATTCATCGGGCACAGCATCGAAAGAAAATTTTGCGGGCGCATTAGCTGCATCTTTCGTCGCCGCTACGGCGTGATTTCTTTATGCATGCCCAAGACCATAAAGATGGAGAACGCAAATTCGGTGTTCGTTTCCGAACAGCGGTTTGCATTAGCGAACACCTGAAAAGCCACTTTGAGATTTTTAATTTATGATTTATATTATTGTTTTCATATATTTGCGCAGTGTTCCACTTCGGCACAAAAAGTGCCATTTCTGTGCAACAGTATTTGTGCACAGGAAACAATGAGTCGGCGACCGGCGCCGCTGCCCTCTGAATAAGGAGTTGGGTATGCGTGAACTGAGGAAAGCAGGCATTGCCCTCTGCGTGGGAACGGTTCTGTTGGTTCTTACCGGTTTTGGCCCCAGGCGCACCACCACTTCGTCCAATAGCGGCGGAAGCGATGCCATTGCACGCCACATCGCCGTGCTCAAGTCGGGGAAGCCGCAGCAGAAAGCGGCAGCCGCATACTGGCTGGGACAACAGCGATCCGCAGCCGCGGGCGCCGTTGACCCGCTTCTGGAGTTCCTGGGCGATGCCACGGAAGTGAACCCCAAGCAATACCGCCAGCGTCCACTGGAGAAAATGACGCTGGGCGAGGAAGTTGCAGCCGCCCTGGTTAACATTGGACATCCCGCGATTGAGCCTTTGATCAAGGTTTTGAAGACCTCTCCGCAGGCTGAGGCGCGCAAGAATGCGGCCTGGGCGCTTGGCGCTCTGCACGATACAGGCGCCACCAGCAATGAGATCTGAGATTACTGCGCTTAAGGGACGCAAGGACAAAACGCAATGGGCACTCCAATTCGGGCGTCCGTTTTGGCCTGTACGGCCTGCGGGACCGCTGGATGCGCAAAAGCCCCTCGCGACATTCAATCAATTCTCACCTTGCCCGACTAGGAAATCCGGGTAGTCTTTAATCTATGGGAACTTTGCTGCAAGACCTTCAATACGCCCTGCGCATGCTGCGCAAGAGTCCCGCTTTTACCATCGTGGCGGTGATGACGCTGGCCCTTGGCATTGGCGCAAACACGGCCATCTTTAGTCTGGTGAATGCCGTGATGCTCAAGATGCTGCCGGTTCGGGCGCCTGGCGAACTGGTCGTGGTTGGCGATCCTGAGGACGTGCATCATCGCTCCCTGGGTGATCCTCGAGTGGACCTGTTTTCTTACCCGCTTTATCGCGACTTAAGCTCCGGCAATGAGGTCTTCTCGGGCATGCTGGCTTCGGGTGAGGCCCATCGACTACGCATAACCCCCGCGGATAGCGCGGGCGAAATTGCCGGGGGCGTAACCGGCGTGCTGGTGAGCGGAAACTATTTCTCCGTCCTTGGAGTCAACGCGCTTTACGGGCGCGTGCTCACTCCAGAGGACGACACGGCTCCGGGAGCTCACCCGGTGGCGGTGATCAGTTACAGCCTCTGGAAAGACAAGCTTGGGCAGAATCCCGATGCTGTCGGGCGCGCCATCCGCATCAACAACAGCCCATTCACAATCGTAGGCGTGGCGCCGCCGGGCTTTTTTGGCGATACAGTAGGCGATCAGCAGGACCTATGGGTGCCGGTAACTATGCAGGAGCAGATCATTACCGGTAGAAAATGGCTGGAAAACTATGAGGCCTCGTGGCTCCATTGCATCGCTCGTTTGCGACCGGGAAGTTCGGTGGAACAGGCCCGGGCAAATCTTAATTTGATCCTCCAGCAACTGGTAAACGGTCCGTTAGGAGCAAAACTCAGCAAAGACGATCGCGAAAACCTGCAGCAAGCAAAAATCCAGGTCGCTCCCGGCGGTGGCGGTTTCTCACAGCTCCGCGGAGACTTTCACCAGCCCCTTCTCTTGTTAATGACAATTGTCGGCCTGGTGCTGGTGATTGCCTGCGTGAACGTGGCCAACTTGTTGCTGGCCCGCTCTACTGCTCGGCAGAGAGAGATCGCGGTGCGGATGGCCATTGGTGCTGCTCCCGGCCGCGTTATACGCCAGTTGCTGACAGAGAGTGTCCTGCTGGCGTTTGCCGGCGGCGCTCTTGGGTTACTGATCGCACACTGGGGTACTGCCGCCTTATTGAAGTTGAGCAGGACCACGGACATCCAAGCGTCACCCGACGTGCGCGTGTTCCTGTTTACAGCGGCCGTTTGCTTCATTACCGGCATTCTCTTTGGATTGATACCAGCCTTGCGTTCGCGCAGAGTGTCCGTGGCCCTTACACTCAAATCCGGGGCGCAGAGCGGCGGCAATGCTCATGGGGGATGGAACTGGGGCAAGTCGCTGGTTACCGCACAAGTTGCCCTTTCCCTGCTCGTCCTGTTCGCCGCCGGGCTTCTTGTGCGCAGCCTGCAAAACATTCGCAACGTGGACCTGGGTTATAACCGGGAGCATATCCTGCTGGTTTCCACCGATCCCTTGTCCGCTGGTTATGACAAACTCCGCATTACCCAGTTTGGCAATGAGTTAAGCAATCAGTTTTCCAATATCCCCGGGGTCCAAGCGGCGAGCTATTCCAAGAACGGTCTTTTCAGTGGCAGCGAATCCTCCACCACATTGAAAGTAGAAGGATACGTTGCCAAGGGCGATGCCGATCCGGAGGCTGCCTACGACGAAGTTGGCCCCAACTATTTCAAGACGGTGGGTATTCCTCTGCTTCTTGGACGTGAGATTGGCCCGCAGGATACCGAGACTTCGCCGCGCGTGGCGGTGATCAATGAAACCATGGCCAGGCTCTATCTGGGCGGAGCGAATCCCATCGGCAAAAAGCTGGGATTCAATCAGCAACCAGTGGAGATTGTGGGCGTGGCCCGCGATGCGCGTGACCACGAACTTAAAGGCGTGGTCCATCCGCGGTTTTACGTTCCCGCAACACAACTCTCCGCGCCGAACCCCGGGGTTAATTTTGAGATCAGGACGGTCGGTAATCCAACCGCGGTTGTTGAATCGGTCAGGAAGCAACTTAAGAGCTTTGACGCAAAAGTTCCTGTCTACGGCATCCGCACGGTCAATGAACTAACCGAGAACACGATTCGCCAGGAAATCCTGATCGCCAAGCTCTCCAGCTTCTTTGCCGGATTGGCCCTGTTGCTGGCGTCGATCGGGCTGTATGGAGTGCTGTCATACTCCGTATCTGGCCGGACCCGTGAGATCGGCGTTCGAATGGCCCTTGGCGCGCAACGCAGCAGCGTGCTCACGATGGTCTTGCTGGAAGCGGGAAAACTTGTCTTGGCCGGTGTGCTTCTAGGCATTCCGGCATCGTTTTTGAGCGGCCGGCTGTTCGCCTCGCTGCTGTTTGGACTCAGCCGCTATGATACGGTTTCCATGGCGATTGTCATTGCAATCCTTGTGGGCATCGCGCTGATAGCAAGCTTTATTCCCGCGCGCCGAGCCACCAAAGTCGATCCGATGGTAGCTTTGCGGTATGAATGAGAAAATGGACACATGATTCAACTTCGCAATGTCGAAAAAACGATCAAGACCCCGGCCGGGACGGTCTGGCTGCTCCGTCGTATCAATGTCAACGTAAAGGAAGGCGAATTTGTCACCATCATGGGGCCTTCCGGAGCCGGCAAGACCACGCTGCTGAGCATCATCGGCATGCTCGATGACGGGTGGGCGGGCGAGTATGTCTTTGCCGACCAGACGGTGCACAAGCTGGACCGCAAGAAACGGGCCGAACTGAACCGCAGGTTTGTCGGTTTCGTCTTCCAGAGCTATCACCTGCTGGACAACCTGACGGTGCAGGAAAATATTGACGTGCCGCTCTCCTACCGCGATATTCCGCGGGCGCAGCGGGCGTCCATGGTGGCGGACATTCTGGATCGCTTCCAGATTGTGGGCAAAAAAGACCTGTATCCCAACCAGCTTTCCGGCGGACAGCAGCAGTTGGTCGGCGTGGCGCGCGCCGTTGCCGGCAATCCCAAGCTGATTCTGGCGGACGAACCCACCGGCAATCTTCATTCCGGCCAGGCCAAGGAGATCATGGAGCTGTTTCGCAAGTTGAACCAGCAAGGCACAACGATCATTCAGGTAACGCACTCTGAATCGAATGCGGCGTTCGGCAATCGCATCATCCAGCTCAAGGACGGATGGGTCGTGGAAGATTCATCAACCGTCCCAGGCAGCGCCACGGCATGAGCAGTTGTTACTCCATGATCGCGGGTTTGTAAGAGTGGGAGAATTTTGGTGTCGACCAAAGCGCAGGAACTGGTGAGTACGATCGCGGCCAAGTCTGAGCCGGCCCGCATTCTTATCGCGGACGACCAGGCGGACATTCGCGAAGCCCTGCGCCTGCTGCTTAAAGCCGAGGGTTATGCCACCGAGACTGTCAGCAGTCCGGGCGCTGCATTGGAGGAAGTACAGACCAACGAATTTGATGTCCTGCTGATGGACCTCAACTACCAAAGGGACACTACTTCAGGCCAGGAAGGCATTGATCTCCTTTCGCGCGTTCAGCAAGCGGACAGCAAATTGCCAATCATCGTGATGACCGCCTGGGGAAGCGTAGAACTAGCGGTTGAGGCCATGCGCCGCGGCGCCCGCGACTTCATCCAGAAACCCTGGGACAATCATCGCCTGCTCAGCATCATTCGCACACAAGTTGATTTGTACCGCACCATGCGCCGGGCAGAGCGGCTGGAAGCCGAAAACAGCCTGCTGCGCGCGCAGAACCGTCCCGTCTTTATCGCGGAATCAAAGGCCATGGAGCCTCTGCTCACGCTGTTGAGCCGCATTGGCCCCAGTGATGCCAACGTGCTGATCACGGGCGAGCACGGAACGGGAAAGGAAGTCGTAGCGCTGACGCTGCACGCGCTTTCCACTCGCAGTGGCCGGCCCATGATTACGGTGAACACCGGCGGGCTGCCGGAAGGCACATTCGAAAGCGAGCTGTTTGGACACGTAAAAGGCGCGTTTACTGATGCCCGTACAGACCGCGTCGGCCGCTTTGAGCTTGCGGACCGCGGCACGCTCTTTCTG
>JBGPZS010000300.1:0-5293 GCA_041493865.1 Terriglobia bacterium | reverse complement strand
GTCGAAAGCTTCTTTTGGGCCGCCAATCATCATGCAGTAGCCGCGCTCCAGTCCCCAGACTCCGCCGCTGGTGCCAACGTCAATATAGTGAATGCCGCGGTCTTTTAATTTCTGTGACCGACGAACGTCATCTTTATAGTAAGAGTTGCCGCCGTCGATGATGATGTCACCCGGCGCGAAGAGCTGCGCCAGGGAATTGACCGTTTGCTCAGTCGGATCGCCTGCCGGGACCATGACCCACGCAGCCCGCGGCTTCTTCAGCTTGGCCACGAAGTCGTCAAGCGAAGCAGATGCGGTTGCGCCTTCACCGGCCAGCGCGTTCACATTCTGCGGACTCAGATCAGAGACCACACACTGATGCCCCGCGCGCAGCAGACGGCGCACCATGTTGCCACCCATCCGTCCCAGACCTACCATGCCGAGTTGCATCGTTCTCCTTCTTCCCGTAATTCCGAGCGCAGCGAGGAATCCCAGCCCTGATGCGTCACACTACACTAGGGATCTCTCACCTTCGGTTCGAGATTTTAGATGATTATTTCAAAGCTTCCGTCAGCGCCCGTCTCAGCGTTGCCAACGCCGCATTCACGTCCTTAGGCAGGTGGACGCGCAAGGCACGCCGCTTGCGGTCGGCCAGGACCTGGAAATCTCCGCGCGCCTGCGCCGCTTTGACCGTCCCAAAAGTGTATTTCTGTCCGGGCACGGCAAGGTCATTCGCGTCGTCACATGTGATCTGCAGGAAGACGCCGGTGTTTGGGCCGCCTTTATACGCCTGTCCGGTGGAATGCAGGAAGCGCGGACCAAAGCCCAGGCACGTTGCCACACGCTTGCTGTCCCGCACCGCATGGCGCATCAGCTGCAGCGTTTCTTCGTGTGCGCTGTTCATTTCGATATAGGCCAGCAATGCGAAATAGTCTCCTGCACCAAGCTGATTCATGTGCGCGCGCAGAAAACCCGTGAGCGAGCGATCGGCTGCGGCAAGGCTTGTCAGGTTCTCCGCATTACGCTCATCGGCGAATAGCTTGATACCGCTTTCTTCGAAAATCGCGGATTCTTCCGGGAGTTTCCCGGTCTTCTCGTACGCTTCCGTAAGCTGGCGGGTCACGATCTTGCTGGCCTCGACGTCAGGCTGGTTGAAGGGATTGATCTTAAGAATGGAGCCTGCAACCGCAGTGGCGATCTCCCAGCGGAAAAATTCCTGACCGAGGTCGTATATATCCGCCAACTCGATTTCGACGATCGGCTGACCGGCACTTCTCAGAGCATCTAGTTTCTGTTTCTGGGCAGCGTCACTCTCATCGTCGAGTCGCAGATAAACAAACACACGGTCATTGCCATAGACTTGCGGCGTACCCAGTTCCTCGCGGTCCACGGGAATCAGTCCTTTGCCTTGTTTGCCCGTGCTCTCGGCGATCAGTTGCTCAAGCCAAGCACCCAGATCGTGGATCCCGGAAGAAGTCACAATGGTGACCTTGTTCCGGCCAAGATTCCCCAGAGTACCCAGAATTGCTCCCAGGATCGCGCCAGGATTTTGGTCAGCGGGAACTTCTGGACGGCAGGCCTGGACCATTTCGTTCGTGCGTTGAAGGAACTGGCGGAGGTTGAGCCCCATGATGGCGGCGGGGAGCATGCCAAAGTTGGATAGAGCAGAGTATCGCCCTCCAATACTAGGCACGCCGAAGAGGATCTTGCGGAATCGGTCGCGTTCAGCCACCTGCTGCATTTTAGAGCCGGGATCAGTGATAGCGATAAAACGCTCTCCGGTTTTTTCTTTACCAACAATCTGTTGCATGCGATCAAAGAAGTATTGCTTGAATATGTTTGGTTCCAGTGTGCTGCCGGATTTGCTGGCTACAATGCAGAGCGTCCGCGCCAGATCAACCTGGCCTTCCACGGACCTTATTTGCGCGGGATCAGTTGAATCCAGGACGTGAAGCTCGGGATGGCCCGGCTGTCTACCGAAGGTGATCTTCAGCACCTCCGGACATAAGCTGGAACCGCCCATGCCAAGCAGCAGCGCGTGGGTGAAGCCAGCCTGTGCAGCATCGGCAGCGGCATCAGCCAGCGCTTGCACATGTGCGATCTGGTCTTCTACCACATGGAGCCAGCCCACCCACTTATCTTCATCGTCGCTGGTCCAGAGTGAGGAGTCGCCACGCCACAGACGCGCCATCTTATTGTTGGCTTGCCAGTCTTGGAGCGCAGCCTCCACGGCTTGCATGAGCGGAGCAGAGAATTCCCACCGCAGAGACTGGACGATCGGTTTTGTGCTCACTGGTTCCTTTTCTTTTGCTCCACCGCCGCGAGCAGCTTTTGAAATGCATCGGCAAAAAGTTTGATAGCGTCATCCAAAAGCTGGTCCGTCACCTTCTGCATGGAGATGCCGGCGCGCTCCAGATCTTTCATGGTTTTGTCGGCTGTGGCGAGATCGGCATCCAGCGTTCTGCGCACAATTCCGTGCTCGCGGAAGGCGTCCATGGTAGCGGGCGGGATGGTGTTGACCGTGTCAGGCCCGATCAGCTCTTCTATATACAGCACATCGCGATATTTCGGGTTCTTGGTACTCGTGCTCGCCCAGAGCAGACGCTGCACTTGCGCTCCGCGAGCAGCCAGGGTCTTCCAGCGTTCGCCGGCAATCATGGCCTGGTAGCTGCGGTAGGCCTGCTTGGCGTTTGCGATCGCAACATTGCCCTGAAGACCGCGCAAAAAGCTTTCCTCCTCGGTGCTGGCCGGATTCTTCAGGCGCGGGTCGATCATAGAATCAACCAGGGTATCGATTCGGGAGACAAAGAAACTGGCCACGCTCGAAATCCCGCTGATGTCTTTGCCGGCTTTGAGCGCCGCTTCCAGCCCGTCAATATATGCGTCGGCGACCCTGATGTAGGCTTCCTGGGCGAAGAGCAGCGTAATGTTGATGTTGATGCTTTCGCTGGTGAGCTGGCGCACAGCGGGCGCGCCCTCGAGCGTGCCAGGAACCTTGATCATGATGTTCGGTCGCCCCACGGCCTTCCACAGGCGGCGCGCTTCCTCGATGGTGCCTTGTGTGTCCCGTGCCAGCGTGGGTGAAACTTCAAGACTCACGTAACCGTCTCTCCGGTTTGTGGATTTGTAAACCGGAAGCAGGATATCGGCCGCGTCCTGTATGTCGCGGATGGCGATACGCTCGTAGATGTCTTCGGTGCTCAGTCCCTGCGCGTGAAGTTGCTCAAGGAAACCAGCATAGTCGGTGCTTCCGGCGATTGCTTTTTCAAAGATGGAAGGATTCGAGGTAATGCCGCGCAGGCCGTCATGGTCGATCAGGCCTTGCAGGTCGCCGCTGGTGATCAGATAGCGCCGAATATAATCCAGCCAGACGGACTGGCCATACTTTTGCAATTCCAGCAGAGGGTTCTGCTTGCGAGTGCTGCTCTGGGTCTGCTTTTCGGGGGTGGTAACCGGGTTCATGAAATCTTCTCCTTGGTGGCCGAATGGGTGGAGTAGCGCTGCTCAATGCTGTGAACTTTTGCCAGGCGCCGGCGGTGTCGTTCTTCACCGGTAAATCGGGCGTTCAAGAAAATCATACATAAGTCTTTTGCCAGTTCATCCGCGACCACGCGCGAGCCCAGCACAAGCACGTTGACATCATCGTGCTCCACGCCTTGATGGGCGGAGTACGAATCGTGGCAAATACCAGCACGTATGCCCGGCACCTTGTTTGCAGCCACTGACGCGCCGACGCCGCTTCCGCAGATCAGAATGCCGCGTTCTGATCTGCCTTGTAACACGCCGAACGCGACCGCCTCAGCGCAATCAGGATAATCCACCGGCTCGGTACTGTCAGTCCCGACATCGGTCAACTGGTGGCCGCTCTTTTGCAGGTGCTCGATCAGCACCTTCTTCAGTGCGAAGCCGGCATGGTCAGAGCCTATGGTGATCTTCATGAGCTTTGCCTACATGAATTGAGTCGCAACGAGCCTTATTCGTAACATGAGCGGAAACGCCACATTCAATATCTTCTAGATAGCCTACGCTAAATCGAGGTCTCTTGTGGCAATCACCTCTGCTTCTTGAGAGATGCTGGGAAAGACGGAACGGTTCACCCGGAAAGCAGAATTACGTTCGAGGAAGGCGGCCGACGCTGAATGGAAACGCGGGCCGGAGGAAAATACGGACATCAAGAAATGCAGACAATCAAACAGGTGATCTACCGGCTGGGTATATAAAAACCGAAAGCGCGGCCAGGTGAGCCGCGCTTCCGTTTCTGAAGAGGCAAAAAGGAGTCAAGACACGTCCCAGATCGGCGGTGACACCCCCTTGGCAACCACCGCCGCCCTAGTTAGTGCTTTTCCGTTCATCCTGTTGAATAGTGTCGAAAGGGACAGAAGCGTTTCACGTTTGTTGCACTTTTTTTGGTTGTAGAGACTCTTTTCTTCAAACCCACATCTACGAAGACCCAGTGATGCCCCAGAACGTGTACAGATAGTCAATTAAGTGCTTATTTATCTTTATTTTCCACGGTGCGGCGGACGCGTATTCTGCACCTTGCCACGAGCCTTGTCGGTCGGGTTGGTAAGCTCTGCCAGCAAGAGAGCGGTGATTTTTCGCATTGTCTGCTCGCGATCCAGCCCCAAAGCTTGTTCATACGCATTTGCCACATGTCCTGCCAGATCCGCCAGGACGATTCCCCAGGCTTGAGGATCTTTCCATACCAGAGGATTGATGCTCACGTGCTGCCCACCCTTGGCCACCCAGACCCGGATTACTTCTATTGCGTTCGGATCTGCTTCTGCTGCAGGGGGAATCAGCAATTCATTTTTCATGCGATCTTCTCCGTGGGGCTACTATTGGCCACCAGTCTTCGCAGTATTGGTCTGCGCTGCCGGCTGGGCGTTCTTCACCCATTTATCGAACCACGTGACCATCTCCCACAGCGTGTGTTCGGTGGATTCGCGAGCCAGATAGCCATGGGCTTCATACGGGAGTTGAACATAACGCACGATGCCGCCGTTGCCCTTGATGGCCTGATACATGCGCTCGCTCTGGATGGGAAATGTGCCGGAGTTGTCATCCGCCATGCCGTGGATGAGCAGGATCGGGTGCCTGATCTTGTCGGCCGACATAAAGGGTGAGACCTTGATGTACATCTCCGGTGCTTCCCAGATAGTGCGACGTTCGCTCTGGAAGCCGAACGGGGTCAGAGTGCGGTTGTAGGCTCCACTACGCGCTACGCCGGCGCGGAACAGGTTAGAGTGGGCCAGCAGGTTGGCAGTCATGAAAGCGCCATAGCTGTGCCCGCCCACGCCGACGCGCTCAGGAT
>JBGPZS010000568.1:0-2617 GCA_041493865.1 Terriglobia bacterium | reverse complement strand
GTTGTTTTCCTGCTGGCTGCCGTGTGTCTGCCTGCGCTGGCTAAACCCAAAAAAAAGCTGTATTCAAACGACGCTACTGACCTGTTTGCCGCCGCCTTGCGTACGGCGCGCGAACGCCACGTAGTGACATACATAAACGAACAGATGCTGATGTTCACCTTCCAAACCGGCCATTCCGTCTTCAGTAAGGGCTTCATCGCCAACGCTTCGATTGAACCCCAGGACGATCACCGGGCCACTCTGGTCATCAATGTCCAGACCAGGGACGGCGAAGTGGCCTTTGGCGCGGGCGACCGCATGACCGACAAGTTCTTTGAGCAGGTCAAGGAAGAGCTGGCGGGAGAGGTGACTCAGAAATCATCAATCAAGCCCGAACAGGCGAACATCCCGGTGGAACCGCCCAAGGCCATCCCGCCGGAGCCTTCGCTCACGGGCCCGTCGAGGACAACACCTGGCATCGTGATTCTTACGGCATCGCCGGAAAACGCTGAAGTAAATGTTGACGGCAATTTTGTCGGCAATGCTCCGGTCAACCTGAAGCTGGCTTCGGGCAAGCACACCATCATGGTGACGGCCAAGGGCTATCAGGCCATGACGCGTGAGATCACAGTGACGTCGGACTCGGAAGTGCGCCTTACCGCCAACCTGGAGCACTAAGGCGATGGAGCTTGCAGGCTGACACTCTGCGGCCCGCGTTCTTGACACCTCATGGGTTGCTCTCTAATGTGTAAGTGCTCTGGACGAGAAACACATTTGGAGGGAGAGAAGCATGACGAAAAGATTGGCCCTGGTAGCTTTGTTGCTCGGATGCTCCCTGGTGTTGGCGCAAGATAAAAAAACAGCAGCAGCCGACCCATGGGTAGGCAACTGGAAGCTGGACACAAGCAAATCAAAGTTTCATGATCCCGGTCCCAAGGAAGAGACGTTGACGGTGGATGCCGCGAACAGCGACGCGGTGAAGTATTCCATGAAAGGCACGGCAGCGGATGGATCGCCATATACAGAAGCATATGATGGCAAGCCCGACGGCAACCCGTATCCGCTCACGCGTAATGGCCAGGAAGTGGTGAAAATCAGCTACCACCGGAACTCTGATCACAACTCCACGGGCGAAGCTACAGCGGTGGATGGCTCAACTTTCACTGAGGACGTCACGCTTTCCAAGGACGGCAAGACCATTACCGTCACGCAGCACCACAAGACCAAGGAAGGTAACTTCGACGACGTGATTGTCTTTACCAAGCAATGAGTGGTTGGGGTTTTCACACAAGCTTGACGGCGCGGATACTGAAATCCGCGCCGCTTGTTCTTTAGCAGGGCAATCTCCCTAGCAGGAGTACTTTTCCCGCAGCACCGCGGCATGGTGTGCCACATGCCCAGCCACGATGTAAGCGCTGGCCCTCACGGTGAAGGGATATCCGCTGGCGATGCCGCTACACGTCCAGGCTTCTTCCGGCAGGTTGCGGAAGAACGATAACGTTGCCAGGCGTACCTCGCGGAACTCTTCAACATGACGGGCCCAGGGGAAACCGTCAGCCTTGCCTGCACCGGCGGCGATCTCATGCTCGAAGCTGGGCAGGGCGCTGTTGTGACCGCGAGCAAACCACAAGGCGCGAAAAACGAAGACGCGTTCAGTGTCATTCACGTGGTTCCACATCTGGCGGATGCTCCACTTCTCCGGCGCATAACGATGAAGAGATTGTTCTTCTGAAATGCCGCGCAAGAACGGAAGAATTTCCTCCAACTGGGCCTTAAGCGCGTTAACGATATCGTCGCTGGGGATGCGATTGATGTAACCAAAATAGTAGGGCGCGGCTTCGTTAGGTTCTGGACGTCCGATCATGGCCCCAATCTTACCAGCGCGGGACCGGCGGTGTCGCCGAATATACCCCGGCAGCCCGACTCCCGGAGCAGCGCCAGCATGTTGGCCGACCCGGCGCTGGCTGGGTAAGATGGCAGCCGCAATGGCGTGATGAGGCCCACGCTGGAATCCAGTCAGTGAACAGATATGCACACTGCCTATAACCGTATTGCCGGGAGCCGCTGCGAACATTCAACGCCTTGCGAGATCAGCTATTGATCGCGCCGCAAAACCATACCTGGCTATTTCCACTCACAGGTAGAGAGCCATCCATGGTAAAGTGCCGTTGCTACCAGGTGTCAGGAACAGAAAAACCGCTGACTAGGTAGTTCGCGGAAGGTTTGATCCAAAATCGGAGTAGTCTGGAGAGCTCATTCTGTGAATAGTTTAAGGACGAATCGCTATGTTTGAGATCATTGGTTTGGTTGTGGCATGTACGGCAATTGCAACCCTGGCCCGAGGACGGGGAGCGTCTCCTGTATTAGCGGTGGGCGCCGCAGTCGGCGGCTGGGTGATGATTGAGATCGGTGGCGGTCTCTTTCTCCCCTCAGGCGATTACCGGCTTGTACTGATACTGTCTGCGTGGGGATGGGTGGCGCTGGTGGCAGGGTTTGTGCGGTTTGTGATTGGGGCCGGCCGTCCCAAGCCGGACAGCAAATGGAGTTGCTCCAACTGTCATTATCTGAACAATGCCAGTGCGGTCATCTGCGAGGCATGTACCCAGCCCTGGCGTTCCGCTTGAAACGTCATTCGCCG
>JBGPZS010000017.1:0-18867 GCA_041493865.1 Terriglobia bacterium | reverse complement strand
TTTGAGCGCCCGCGCCAGATCCAGGATTTCGGCAACCGACGGTGGTTTCTCCAGGCTCCAGCCGCGTAGCGCTTTGGCGAGTCCGGCCATGCCAGCGTGAAACTCAGGGCCCACGTCTGGCGTTCTCAGTGCGACAATCTGAGCTTCACGCTCGGCCGTCGGATGTTCGACCCGCAAATAAAAACTACGTCGCCGCAGGGGATCGCCTATGCGCCGCTCCTCGTTCGACGTGAGCACGACGAAAGGGATACTGAGGGCCCGGATCGTGCCGAGTTTGGGAATGCTCAACTGCCATACGCTCAGCAATTCCAACAACATGGCCTCGAACGCCTGGTCCACCTTGTCCAACTCATCGATCAGCAGGACACAGGGTTTATCGCACTGCAGGGCACGCAAGAGAGGACCGGCACTGAAGAATTGCTGGCTGTGTAGTTGGGTTCGTAGTGATTCCCAATCAACCTCTTGTGACCTTGCCTTGAGTTCAACGCAAAGTCTCTGCAGACACTCATCGTATCTGCCAATGGCTTTCTCTTCGTTAATTCCCTCATAACACTGCAAGCGCTCAACTGTAGTATTTGCGGCGCCCGCAACCGCATATGCCAATTGCGTCTTTCCGCTTCCGGCAGGTCCTTCCAATAGCAGCGGTTTATGAAGTTCCGCAGCGAGGTAAACCGTTGTCGTGGTCACCAAATCCGCGATGTAGCCAGTCCCGCTAAGGCCATCAGTGACGTCTTCAACCGATGAAAACAAGTTTGGCTCCTTTGCTCGAGACGACAATGTCACGTCTTGAGCATCAGAAACCTAACCCCGAAGGGAATCTCGGTCAAATCATTGCAATCCAGCCCAATAATTGACCCGAATCCTAAGGTGGATTACAACCAAGCGCATCAGGAGTCTGGCCATGAAAACAACACCAGAGAGTTCCCATTTGAGAGCGCGAAACAGTGATTCCGCGGCTTTTATCATCGATCAGTTGGAGCGCAAGCAGAATGCCATGAAAGCAAGTGAACTAACACTTCTTCAGGAGAGCTAGTCGTGAGGCAGGAATATTCCAATGATCGGATTGGGGCAACAAGCGACTCCAAAACCGAGGGTTGGCAGTGCATTGAAGATGCATCTAGAGAAAAACATTATTCAATTCATGAAATCTCGAAGTTGTGGAGTTTGAGCGAGAAAACCATCCGTAGAATCTTCCAGAACGAGCGAGGCGTGGTTGAACTCGGGACCGAGGAATCGCGTTCCAAGCGCGCCTATATCACGCGCAGGATTCCGGAGAGCGTCATGAGGCGTGTGCACCGCCAATTGCGGAAAACGGCTTAGTTGGGCCGCTGATTGGCTGTGAAAGGTGCCGGCTGAACCGAGCCACCGCACGACTCCATCACCTCCCAGGCGCGCTGTGCACTGGCCTCAAGCTGTTCTTGGCGCGCTTTAACAAATGGCGCATAATGCCGTTCTGTGACCTTGATGCTGGCATGTCCCAAGAGTAGTGAGACCTGGTCAAGGGGCACACCCGCAAGTAACAACTCCACCGCGAAAGTGTCGCGAAACATATGCGCGTGGCAGCGTTTTGAAGTTCCGTCTGGCTTACGCATCTTCACAGCCTTGAATAGCCGACGCAGGCTCCGATCCCAGCCTTTTTTCCCAGTCTCCGGATCACCATTACCAGTCCAGAAGAAATAGCGAGGATTGGAATTCGGGAGGGAACGAAGCAAATCCGCTACGTCCGCAGGCAGCGGAAGATAAACCGGCACATTAGTTTTGGCGCGATAGAGGAAGAGCTTATTCCCGGACGTAAGCCTCTCTCGTTCTAGGGTTACAGCATCTCTGATCGCAAGTCCCGACCAGCGCATGAGAAGAATCAGACCGCGAAGCCTTTCAGCACGATGATGAAAGTCATGCCCGCCCTGCCAGTCGCCGTAAGCATAAGTCGCATCAACAATGCGTTTGAATTCCTCGCGGGTGAAATAGCCGGTGGGGACCTGTTTCACGCGGATCGCCTTCAACATCCTTGCCGGATTTCTTTCCAGCCATTCGTTGCGAACACAAAACCAGAGGAAACCCGACAGCCGTTGATGTTTCCGTCGTGCCGTATTGGCATTGTTGCCTGCGGTGATCCAAGTAGCACGGAATCTTGACAGAATAGGGGCCGTCAGTTCACCAAGAAAGAGAAGGCTTTGCTGCGCCGCCCATGGCACGAGCTGTTGTTCTAACAGTGTCTGGCTCTGCCGGGTTGTCGTATTTGATAAATGCCGGGAGCGTTCATCTTCGAGAAATGCCTCGACCGCCTCCTTGATTGTCACCTTTTTATCGGCTTTGCCAATGGGAGGGCACTCAGCCGCTTCGATTTGGCGTAGCACTGCTTCGGCGCGTTCCCAACTGCGCGTCTTCGCGGTACTCCGGATGGACTTGCCGCTGATCGTTCCACGAATCCATTTGGGACAACGGCAGCGCCGCCAGAACCGGTCCTCGCGATTGGAGCAATCGGCGGTGTGGCGGGCGTACACAAACAAACCCATAATGACCGGTAGGAACGTAAGCGAGAACGCTTGCTCGGTCAAACGGCGGTACAAAAACGGTACAAATACTTTTGACAGGCTGTAAGTTGTTGAAAACAGGATGGTTGATATGGTGGAGCTAGTCGGGATCGAACCGACGACCTCATCGTTGCGAACGATGCGCTCTCCCAGCTGAGCTATAGCCCCACACGCGTGAGAGGAAGTACTGCATAGATTTTACCAGCGCCAGACGATCTCACAAAATCGCGGGGAGAGGCGCACGGAGGCGGCCTTACCCCGGCCTGCCGATCATCTTTGCCAGCACAGTGGGAAAGAAGCGCTTGAGATACACCAGCATTTTTTCCCGGGCCGCGGCGACAACAATTTCTTTTTTCTTCCTCCCAACGCCTTTAAGTATCTGCCGGGCACATTCGTCCGCCGGCATGCCCTGGGCAAGTTCAGAGTCCATTTTCGCGTGCTTGCGGCCGTCGCCACGGAGCGCGGACAAGCTGATTTCCGTGCGGATGTACCCAGGACAAACCAGGGTAACGTGAATACCGTTGCGCTCTTCCTCCGCACGCAAGGCCTCAAAGAAACCGTGCAGAGCGAACTTGGTGGCGGAGTAACCCGAACGCATGGGCACGCCGAACTTGCCCGCCACGCTGGAGATCACCACCATGTGCCCGCTCTTTTGCTCAAGCATGGAAGGCAGGACAGCGCGGGCCATGGCTTCCGGGGCGAAGAAGTTTACCTCCATCAGCCGGCGGTAGACGCTCTCGCCGGTCTCGCGGGTGCGCGATCGCTGGGTAATACCGGCGTTAAGGACCAGGATATCGATGCCGCCGAACATACTGAGGGCCAGACGCGCCTTTTCCGGCAGCGCTTCAGCGTTGGTTACATCCATTGGCAGCATGCGGGCGCCGGGCTCGCCACCGCAGGCAGATTGAACGCGCTTCAGCTCGTCTTCGCGCCGCGCGGACAAGACCAGCTTTGCTCCAGCGTGATGGAATGCAAGTGCCAGAGATTCGCCAATGCCGGAAGACGCTCCGGTGATCCAGACGCGGCGGGATTGAAAGTCCATAAGCTCTATTTTGCCCCCGCGATTTCTGCGGTCGCAGTGTAGAGGAATTGTACAAACTTGCCGAAACCGGCGATCTGGATGCGCTCGTCATTGCCGTGGACGCGCTTGAGGTCGTCTGCACTCATTACGGTTCCGATGTCGTAGGCCTGCACGCCTTTGGCTCGAAGCTGCGCCGAATCCGTGGCGCCTACCTGCATGATGGGAATGGTGGGCACGCCGGGAAAAACTTTCTGCTGCGCGCGCTCCAGCGCGTGAAACCCATCCGTCTCAAGCCCCGAGGGCGGCGTGGCCGGACGCTGATTTACGTTTTCGGCGTCGACGAAAGTAATGGCGGAGTCATTGATCAGCCTGTCCAGTTCGGCTTTGAGCGCGTCCATGTTTTCGTCTGGAAGCGCGCGGACGTCAAAACGCGCCTCGGCTTCCGCGGGGATCACGTTGGAACGGAAGCCGCCCTTGATGATGGTGGGAACGAGGGACGTGCGGAGCATGGAGTAATACGAAGGCTCGGTCTGATGCAGTTTCTGCTGGACCGCAGGATCTTCCAGGTGGGCATAGAGCTGGGCCCTTTCCGGCGCGCTGATCTTTGCCATTTGCTGAAAGAAGCGGCGCGTGGTCTCATTCAGGCGCATTGGGGCTTCCCATCGGGCCGTCTTGTCGACCGCGGCAGCGAGGTGGGCGATGGCGTTGTCCACGCGCGGAGCGGAGCCGTGCCCGCTGGTGCCGCGCGCTACCAGCGAGAACCCGCGCGGGACTTTCTGCGTGGTAGAAACGGCCACGTACTGTATCTTGCCGTTCTCCTCTACCACATCGCCACCTTCGTTCAGCGCGTACTCGCAGGCAATCTCGTCCCAGTGCTTTGCCACCATGAAGTCGATTCCGAACTGCGTGGTTCCTTCTTCGCCGGCCTCGGCCAGCAGGATCACATCGCGGTCCAGCGGGACCTTCATACGGTGGAGCAGAAGAAAGACTTCCAGGTTGGCGGCGTCCATGGATTTGTCGTCGATCGAGCCGCGGCCATAGAGATAACCGTCTTTGATGGTGGCGGCGAATGGGTCCACGGTCCATTTGTCGCGCTCAACGCCCACCACATCAAGGTGGCCCATCAGCAGCAGCGGCTTTTTCTTGCCGTTGCCTTTCAGACGTGCGACGACATTGCCGCGACCGGGGGCAGACTCGAAGACCTGCGCGGGAATTCCCTCGGCGGCCAGCACCCCCTTGATGTATTCCGCGGCGCGCGTCTCATTGCCGGGAGGGTTGCTGGTATCGATCTTGACCAGGTCGCCCAGGAACTTGACGGCTTCCGTCTGGGCTTGCATAAAGTCAGGCGCTGCCTGCGCGCGCGACAGCCCAACCAATATCAAGACAACACACACAGCGCGAAATGGGAACCGTGACATTTTGGAACTCCTTTTGACGTAGTACGCAAAGAGAATGTCTTGAAGACCTAACATCACACGCCCAAAGATTGCAGCACAATAAAGTCTAATGCTTGCGCGCGCGAGTTTCTGCACCACCAGGGACCTGATAACAACCCCTAAATGGCTAATGTTTATTGTCAAAGTATTCTGCAATTAAATTTTATAAATTATCGAATAAGCACTTTATTACATCAGTAACTTGTAGCCCATTACGGGAAAAACTTAAATTTTTATCAATTTTGCCGGTCAAGAAGCTCGCCCAGCCAAAAAACAATAACGAGAAGTTACCGTGAATGCATCTACGTCTATCGCGTCGACCTACGACTATCGTCTGGTGGCCCTATCTGTGCTGATTGCCATTTGCGCTTCGTACGCCGCGCTTGATCTTGCAGGACGGGTCACAGCGGCGCGAGACAATGCACGCCTGGCATGGTTATTTGGCGGAGCCATTGCAATGGGTACAGGCATCTGGTCTATGCACTATACAGGAATGCTCGCTTACCATTTACCAATACCCGTTTATTACCATATTCCAACGGTAATTCTGTCGTTGGTAGCTGCGATCAGCGCGTCGTTTGTCGCGCTCTTTGTCGTAAGTCGCCCGAGCGTCAGCGTTCTGCACGTCGTTGCTGGAAGTTCGCTGATGGCCTCCGGCATTGCCGGCATGCACTACACGGGAATGGCTGCCATGCGGCTGTCCGCCATGCATCACTGGGACACGACATTCGTTTTCCTGTCCGTGGTGATCGCGGTGGTTGTCTCGTTGGCAGCGCTGGGACTGACGTTCCTGTTTCGCGAAGACAAGCCGGCAAAGTCAGCAAAAATTGTTTGCTCGGTGGTCATGGGTTTTGCGATTCCAGCAATGCACTACACCGCGATGGTCGCGGTCAGCTACACGTCCATGGCAGAAGCGCCAGACATGACAAATGCGCTGGATATCTCCGCGCTCGCGAACACGGCAATCATTGTCGTCACGTTTGTCATCCTCGGATCGGTTTTTCTGCTTCAGCGCTGGTTTGCTCCGCAGAATGCCGCCCATTCTCAAGCGTAAGAACACATCCCTGGTGGAGTTTTTCTCAGGGTAGAGTAAGTCTCAAAAATCGATTTCCGGGCAAGGAGCGCCTTTTGACCAAAGGCGCTCGCAGCCCCATCGAATTCAGGCAGTGAAAGCAACTCGCAGATCATGGAAGCGGCTGGCCAGCCTGAAACCTTGCCGCAATCAGGTGCAGGATTCTTTCAACGTCTCCCATATTCCCAACGCCTGCCGGCAATCCACCCTGCGCCATGTCGGCAGAGCCGCCCCCGCGACCGCCAAGCTGGGCCATGGCATCCTTCATGAGCTGGCCCATATTGGACTTCTGACCGGGAGTCTGGGCAAAGACCAGCGTGGGCTGACCGCCGCCCGAGGCCAGCAGAGCGACCACATCGGTCTTCCCTGCTGTCAGCTTCTGGGCCAGCAGCTTGATGAAGAGCGCATCGCGTTCGGCGAAGAATTGAGTGATCACATGCGGCGAGCCCGCGGCCTGCGCGAGCAGACGGTCGGCATAAAGCTCAGCAAGCTCTTCCAGCAGCTTGTGTTGGATCTTACCGGCGGATTTGCTCTCGGCCAGCGATTTGCGGACTTGCTCAGGCACGTCATAGATGTGGCTGGAATAAAGCGCGGCAGCCTCCGTGAGCGTTGTGTAGTCACGGCGAGCGGCGTTCACCGCACGCAGACCGCATACAAATTCGACACGCATGCCCTGCTTCACCTTTTCAATCTTGCGCAGCAGGATGTTTCCGATCTGGCCGGTGGCGCGTACATGGGTCCCGCCACAGGCGGTAAGGTCAAAGTTCGCGATATCAATCAGGCGCAGATCGCCGGTTTGCTTGGGCGGAAGCTTGCGCAAGCCCAGCTGCCGCGCTTCTTCCAGAGGCACAAAGCGGATGCTTACCGGCCGGTCTTCGACAATCACTTCATTGGCCAGCAGCTCCGCTTTCTGCGCCTGCGCGGTGGAGAGGCCGGCGGTCTCCAGATCAATGGTGCAACTTTCTTCCCCCATGTGGAAGCTGACTGTGGGCATATTAAAAAGCTGAATGAACGCGGCTGAGAGCACATGTTGGCCGGTGTGCTGCTGCACATGGTCGCGGCGGCGGACGGCATCAACGCGGCCCTGGACTTGCGTTCCCGCAGGCAGCGGCGCAGCAGCAAAATGCAGGATGCGCCCGTCTTCTTCGTCGGCCACCTCGGTGACGGCAATCTGCTTTCCCTCAGCAAGCAGCACGCCGAGATCGTGCACCTGGCCGCCACTGGTGGGATAAAACGCGGTGCGATCGAGCACGATCGCAGACCTGCCGTTGCGGTCAAGAGCTTCGACCACGCGAGCGTCAAAGTCATAGAGAAAAGAGTCGTGATAGTAGAGCCGTTCGGTTGAGGGCATAGGTCCAATTCGGTGTTCGATGGTTTTTATTGTCGGGCCGGAAACAAAAGTATGGCCAGCGCATTCTTCATTTCTTATCACAAGGATCGGATGAATCAACTTGCGTTAAAGTCGGCGTAATCGTGTTGCCATCGACCACGAAAACCAGATAGTGGAAAAACGAGCCAGGAGTGTTTTTTTTCAGCGGCGCACCGCCGCCACCGGAGACAAGATAGTAGGGCGGCTGCAGGGGCTTGGTCGGATCTGTGCGCCTGGGCGGTTCCACCAGCTTTGTCCGGTCACCCTGTGAGTTGTAATACATATGCTCATGCCCGGAAACCACGTAGGAGACGTTTTTGTATTTGGCAAATATCGCCTGCAGGGCCTTCACGCTCGCCGGGTCAAGACCGTCTTGCGGCTCGTAAGGGACCACGGGGTGATGCATGAAAATAACAATATGCGCCTTGTCAGTGTTTTTGCCCAGGTCTGCGTCTAACAGCTTAAGCTGCGTTTTGGTGATCGCTCCAGGCGCATCCGATTTCTTGCCTGCCGCGCCAGCTGCGTCTTTCGCAGGGTCGTGCTCGCTATCTAGAGCGATGAAGCGCGAGTTGCCGTAGTTGAACGCGCCGTAGATCTCCGCCATGTGTTTTTTATAAAGCTCTTTCATGGCGTCAGAGGGCGCGTTGCTCTCGTCATCCATTTCATGGTTGCCGGGCGCGTTGAAGACCGGTATGCCTGCCGTTTTGGCGATGTCCTTGAATTCTTTGTACTGCTTCTGCATACGGTTGGGTTTGTCGGGCTGCTTGCCGGAAATGGTGTCCCCGGTCCAAAGCACAAAGGCCGCAGCCGGACTCAATGCATTGACGGCCGCGAATATTTTTCCCGGCGTGGGCGGCTGCGGGCAGCTTTTGTGCGCGGGGCGGTTGTCACCGGCAATCACGAAAGTAAACTTTGTGGGATCCTGCGGCGCAGTTAACTTGCCGGTCTTGGGAAGAGGAGAGAGAGCAGGCATCTGGCCGAACGCAGACGCACAGCAAAGCTGGAAGGCCAAAGCCAAAAATGGAACAAGCAGGAGTGATCGTGCGCGATTCACAAAGTTCCTTTCGTTTTCGCCCCGGCGGAGCGCCTGTTCGAGTAGCAAAAGCATTTTAGCCGCGAATTTTACCGAATAAACACGAATAAGCAGAGAAGAGATAATGCGATCTCTCCAAATATCCCTGGGGCCCTTGCTTCAGGATTACAGGAGAAGCCAGGCAGAGCCGATCTTTACATGATTTTCAGGGCCTGCGCGATTACGTCAATATATTTCAGTCCGGAGCCGGTGTTGAAGAGCACCACTCTGTCCGTGGGCTTCAGAAATTTCTGCTCCAACAAGATTTTGTAGGCGGCCAGTGATGCCGCGCCTTCGGGTGCAGCGAACACGCCTTCGTGGCTGGCCCACTCTTGTACAGCCTGCATGATCTGCTCGTCGGAAACTGCAATGGCGGTCCCGCCGCTCTGCTTAAGGATGTCGAGAATAATGTAGTCAGCGTATGGTTTGGGCACGCGCAATCCGGCGGCGGAGGTATGAGCGTCTTGCCACATCTCGGCCACGGGCTTGTGTTCGTTCCAGGCTTTCACCACGGGCGCGCAGCCTGAGGCCTGGACCGCGATCATTTTCGGACGTTTGTTGCCGGCGGTTTTCTTGAGCCAGCCGAGTTGCTCCATTTCGTCAAAGGCTTTCCACATGCCGATGAGCCCCACGCCACCGCCCGTGGGATAAAAGATGGCGTCGGGCAGCTCCCAGTTGAGCTGCTCGGCGACTTCATAGCCCATGGTCTTCTTGCCTTCAACGCGAAAAGGTTCTTTGAGCGTTGAGATGTCAAACCAGCCTTCAGCCTGCTTGCGCTCGTTCACCATTTTGGCGCAGTCGGAAATCAGGCCGTTGACCAGCGTGACGTGGGCGCCGTAGGCCTTGCATTCGACCAGGTTCGCCAGCGGCACGTCTTTGGGCATAAAGATGTGGGCTTCAATTCCGGCAGCAGCGCAGTAAGCCGCCAATGCACTAGCAGCGTTCCCAGCAGAAGGGACCGCCAGTTTTTTCAGCCCATATTGCCTGGCCATGGTCACGGCGGCACAAAGGCCGCGCGCTTTGAAAGACCCGGTAGGATTCAGGCCTTCGTCTTTTATATATACGTTGGGGTTCCCACGGCTGGGCAGCATGGGGGTAAAGCCCTCGCCCAATGTTACAGGCACGTCGCCGGGAAGGACCTCATGGTAGCGCCACATGGTGGCAGGCCGTCCGCGCAGCGAATCCGGCGTGAACTTTCCTTTCAGCGCTGCCAGATCAAAGCGCACATAGAGAGAGCCGCCGTCTTTGGGGCAGATGGTCTGCGGTTGCGCAGCGTTAATGTGTTCTCCACACTTGGAGCATTCAAGGTATGCGATTTGGGCCATGCGTGAGAGTTTAACAAACGCGCCGGCTAGTGGTAGCGCTTCTCGCCCGCAGGAATCTCAATCTGCAGGCGGTTTCCCGGCGACGGCAGCGGACACGTTGTATACGGGTTGTAAGCGCAAGGCGGGTTGTAAGCTTTATTAAAATCGATTTCGACAGCGCTGTCTTTGGGCGGATCCGTATCCAGAAAGCGCGCGGACTGATAAGTTTCTGTCTTGCTGGTTAGATCACGAAAGACGATGAACAACCCGCCGGAATTGTCTTTTTCCGCATCGAGCCGGTACTCTTTCCCGCCCAGCGAGAACGTCACATAGCCGTCGAGGGAAAGTTTCTCATGATCGCCGAGGGTGGTTTCGATCTCGACTTGCCGCGGCGAAGCGTACGCCACATAACGCGCGGTGAAACGATAAGCGTCATTCACCGGATACCAATGGAGTCCTTTGAATTCCTTGCGCAGCAGGCTGTTCTTGTCTTTCAGGCGGATGCCAAACCGGCCACCGCTGGCGTGGACGAAGAAAGTCAGATCACCAATGACCAGCCGGTCCTGTTTGGAGTCAGGACGTAATTCCATGCTCGCAACGGGTTTCCCGCCCACGGTGATGGGCACGCCGGGATTCACGTACACCATGGTCTTGCCCGCGTGCAGGTCAAAATGGCCGGCCGTTGCAGGAACAACGGCAAATGGGAACACCACGTCATTACCTGCGTCGGAACCAAACCGGTTTTCTCCTTCATGCAACCAGAAGAGTCCAGACACAGTGAGCCAGCCGTCGTCGGCCCTGAGTTTTGCTTCGTAGCTCTGACGCCAATGCTCCACAGATTCTTGGTAGGAAGAAATATCGGCTGCGCCGCCCAGGCAGACGAACAGAGCAAGCACGAAAAACGCTGAGCCAATCCGGCAGATAGAACCCATGATGGCTATTTCTTCCCTTCTGCTCCCGCTTCCTGGAGCGACTTAGGATCAGAAAGATTCTTAGGCGAGGCCTTCTGCAGAGCGCTCACAAGAAGCTGGCCGGACTTTGGTGTGCTCACTTTGTGCCCGATCACGACGTCGCGGGCAGAGACTTTTCGGCCATACACTTTTTCGGTGGCGCTGTTGTCGGGCCGAAGCGTAGAGCCATCAAGAGAGATGCCGGCAAAGAGCCCGCGCGAGCGCGAGTAGGTAAGGATCTCAGCATGCATGAGGATATCCGTCGCGGCCTGGGCATCACGGCCCTTGGGGCCGGCAGCGGCAGCGGCATCTGCGCCAAGCTTGACCTTGCTCTTGAGGATGGAATCGATCCCCTTGGGGTTGACCACGAGAAGGACAAAGTCGGTGGCCTGCCCGCCAAGCTGGAAGCCGATGTTGCCGCCTTCCAGAGCAACCATGGCCGGAGGCCCCCAGGATCCGGTAAAGTTCTGGCCGCCGCGGCAGGTCATGGCGCCGCGCCCGTAATTCCCGCCCACGCCGATGGCGAGTTTTTTCACCGAGGGAATGACGATCACGCACTCTGATTTGTCCAGCACCGGCTTCGGAATGCTATCCGGAATGTTCAGGATCTCCATCAGGACTTCACCGGAGTGACGGAGCCGGTCGGCCTCATGCTGTTGGGCCTGAACGGCGGTGGAGACCAGGAGAGCTGCAATCGTGAAACAGAAAATCTTCTTCATCTTCTTTCCTTCTTTAGGATTTCCTTTTGGCCCGAGAGCTTGCCGACATGCCGCATTGGCTTCGGCGAGCACGCAATCCCGCCCGTTACGGCGCTTGCTGGAAGCGATCATGTAAACTGTACCACCTCTGGAGGCTACAGATGCGTTTTCCCGTGCGAGCGGTATTGGGCCTGTTCCTGGCCGCGCTTTTCATCCCTGCAATGCAAGCCCGCGTGGTGCGGGTTGAGATAACCTCGCGCGCGGACATTCAGGATGGCAAGCCCTTTGGCCCTGCCGGCGCGTACGAAAAGATCACCGGGCGCGTCTTCTTCGCGGTTGATCCCGCGAACCTGCACAACCGGCAGATCGTGGACCTGGACAAAGCGCCGCGCAACGCGCAGGGCGAAGTCGAATTCTCCGCCGATCTCTACCTGCTCAAGCCCAAAGACATGGCCAAGGGCACCCAAGCTGTGCTGTTTGAGGTTTCCAATCGTGGCGGCCGCGGAATTGTTTTTCTGGCCAACGGGCGCGAAGGGGAATTTGGCGACGGCTTCCTCATGCGCCAGGGATACACGGTGGCCTGGGTGGGCTGGCAGTTTGATCTTTCCGCCCAAGGCGATCGATTGCGGCTCTCCGCCCCGGTGGCCCACGATGCGGATGGAAAGGAAATCCACGGGCTGGTTCGGACAGACTTCACGCCGGCGGAAAAGCGCGATGACATGCCGCTGGGACACATCTTGCTGGGGCCCGATGGAGGTAGCAGCTATCCGGTGGATGATCCGCAGAGCGAGAAGAACATGCTGACCGTGCGCGACACACCGATGGCGCAGCGGCAGGTGATTCCCCGCGCGGAATGGAGTTTTGCGCACGTCGTCGAGGGCAAGCTTACTACCGATCCGCATTACGTTCACCTGAACGGCGGGTTCGCGCCGGGCAGGATTTACGAACTGGTGTACACCGCAAAAGACCCGGTGGTGGTTGGAGTTGGCCTGGCGGCAGTGCGGGATTTTCTTTCCTTTTTAAAGTACGATCCGCAGGCGACGGCGCCGGTGAAGCGGGTTTACGCCGTGGGGATCTCACAGAGCGGGCGCTTTTTGCGGCACTTCTTGTACCAGGACTTCAATGCCGACGAAAAAGGCCGGCAGGTGATGGACGGGGTGATCGCGCATGTAGCGGGCGCGGGACGAGGCAGCTTCAATCATCCTTTCGCGCAGCCTTCGCGCGACGCGCAGCCCATGTCCAGCCTGTTCTTTCCCACCGACGTGTTCCCTTTCACCGACCTGCCGGAGACCGAGCCGGTGACCGGTAAAATAGCCGGCCTGCTGGATGCGGCACCCAAATCGCACACCGCACCGAAGATTTTTTATACCAACACCTCCTATGAATACTGGGGGCGCGTGGCGTCACTGATCCATACCACGGTGGATGGAAAGAAGGACGCGGCCCTGGCGAAGAACACACGGATTTACCTTCTGGCCGGGTTGCAGCATTTCTCGGGGGCGTTTCCGCCGCAGAAGAGCATGGCGGGAAACCCTGATTTCACAGCGCAGCAGCGGCACAATCCCAATCCGATCCAGTGGTATTGGCGGGCTCTGATCACTGACATGGACCAGTGGGTGAAAGACGGCAAGAAGCCGCCGCCGAGCACATATCCGAAGATCGCGGACAAGACGCTGGTGCCTTTCGCCCGGTGGAGCTTCCCGAAAATTCCCGGCGTGAACAAGCCGCATGAGGTGAGCCTGGCATGGAGCATGTCTTGCTATGTTGAATTCTTCGAACCGGGCAAACCAGTAGGCGGGACAATAAAGATTTGGGGGGATTTCGAGTCTCCCTGCAACTACGGTTTTTTTGACGCGTATGGCGGGCTGGTGCCGCAGAGCGATGCCGACGGTAATGATCTGGGAGGCGTGCGCCTGCCGGAATTGCAGGTCCCGCTGGCGACCTATACCGGCTGGAACCTGCGCGACCCGGGCATCGGCGCGCCGGAGCAGCGCGTAAGTTTTCTGGGATCATGGATTCCGCTGGCCAGGACGGCAGAGGAACGGAAAAAATCGGGAGACGCCCGTCTGTCGATTGCCGAACGGTATGCGTCACGCGAGGAGTACATGAGTAAATTCGAGCAGGCTGCAAAAAAATTAATCGAGCAGAGCTTCCTGCTGCCGGAGGACCTGCCGGCGATATTGGAGCGAGGCAAACTGGAGTGGAAGACGGTTGCGGGGGAACCGCCCCCGCAAGGTCAGAAATAGATGCCTCGCATCAGCGATGGCTCTTCTTGTCCCAGTTAAAATTGGGAGCGCGAAGTTCTTCCCGGATGATAGCGTAATCCATGACGACGTATTCCAGATCGAGCTTCTGGTTAGGAGCGTAATTCACAACCTTGCAGAAAAAGAAACCGCGGGCATGGATCTTGTTGATCAGCACCCGTAGGTGTGGCCGGGCTGCACTTTGACGGTTCGACGAAACTCCGCCATGGTATTGCGAGTGTAACTAGGGCCAAAGACATCAGCCTGACAAATCTTTAGTTTTCCGGCGGTCCCGGAAGACCGCTGGGCCTTTGTACAACCCCTGGATTTGCGGTATGATTCGCGGTCACCTTCCTACTATCCGCAGGAGTATGTCCCATGAAAACATTCTTTAAGACGATTTTCGTTCTGGTTGTGGCCCTTGGTTTACCAGGTCTGCTGATGGCGCAGACCAAAACGGGAGACCGCACCAAGAAAGCGGCAGGCGCGAACGCGCCGGCGCCGCAAGCCAGCTCAAACAAAAAGGCTGCGTCCGAGGATAAAGCAGCGCCTGCACCGGCAGCCAAAGCCGAAGAGAGCAAGCCTAAAGACCCGATGGAGAATATGAAGTTCCGCAACCTGGGGCCGGCAGTCGGCGGCGGACGCGTCACGGCTGTAGTCGGAATCCCCGGCAAGCCCAACGTGTACTACGTGGGGGCAGCGGCGGGCGGAGTCTTCCTGACGCAGGATGGCGGGCTTTCCTGGAAGCCAATTTTCGAGAAAGAGTCCACGGCTTCGATCGGAGCGATTGCGCTGGCGCCTTCCAACCCCAACCTGGTCTGGGTGGGAACGGGCGAGAAGAACATCCGCAATGACGTGGTAACGGGCAAGGGTGTTTTCTTCTCTCCAGACGCGGGCACAACGTGGAAATTCATGGGACTCAAAGACGCCGGGCAGATCTCCAACATCGCCATTGATCCGCGCGATCCGAACACCGTTTTTGTGGGCGTGCTGGGGCATGCGTGGGGACCGAACGCAGATCGCGGCGTCTTCCGCACCACGGACGGCGGCAAGACCTGGCAGAAAGTTTTGTTCGTGGATGAAGACACAGGAGCAAGCTCTCTGATCATGGACCCGGGGAACCCGATGGTATTGTTTGCGGGCATGTGGCGCGTGCGGCGGTATCCTTGGGCGCTCGATTCCGGCGGCACCAGCGGCGGCATCTTCCGGTCAAGTGACGGCGGCAGCACCTGGAAAAAACTGACGGAAGGCCTCCCCACCGAGCCGACCGGACGTATCGGACTGGGGGCGGCGCCGAGCAATCCCCGGCACATTTACGCGCTGGTGGAAAACAAGAAAGGCACGCTCTACGACACAAACGACCTGGGCGACCACTGGAAGATGGTAAGCAACAACCATAACCTGGCGGCGCGCGGGTTTTATTTCAGCGAGTTGATGGTTGCGCCCAACGACGAAAACAAGGTGTACTTCCTTTCCTTCAATGTGATGCTTTCTGAAGATGGCGGCAAAACTGCGCGCAACATAACGGCGAGGGTGCACGTGGACCATCATGCGCTGTGGATCGATCCGGAGAATACCAACCGGATCATCAATGGCAATGACGGCGGAGTATACGTGAGCGCGGACGCGGGCCGAACGTGGCGCTACCTGGACAACCTGCCGATCGAACAGTTCTATTCCGTGGCTGAAGACGACGAGACCCCGTATAACCTCTGCGGCGGATTGCAGGACAACAACGGATGGTGCGGGCCTTCGAACAGCCTGAGCCGCGGCGGCATCAGCGGCTTTGAGTGGTATACGGTGACGGGCGGCGACGGCGAGTACGTTGTTCCGGCGCGCGGCAAAGGCACTCACGTGATCTATACCGACTCGCAGAATGGATCGATCCAGCGCCTCAACAACGAGAACGGCATGTCGAATTCCATCCGCCCGTACCTGCATGGCGTGCAGTCGATGAAGCCGGCCGACCTGAAATACCGCTTCAACTGGACCTCGCCGATCGCGGTCTCGATGACCGACCCAAATGAGGTCTACCTGGGCGGCAACGTCTTGTTCCGCTCCACCGACGGCGGCAAGAACTGGAACCCGATCAGCCCCGACCTAACGCGCAACGACAAGACGAAACAGCAAAGCAGCGGCGGACCGATCTGGCTGGACTTGAGCGGCGCAGAGACGGTTGGCGCGATCTTGTCGATGTCGATTTCACCGGTGGACGCTAAGACGATCTGGACCGGCACGGATGACGGTGTTGTGCAGGTCACGCGCGACGGCGGACAAAACTGGAACAACGTTACCGCGAATATCCCGAACCTCCCGCAATGGGGACGCCTGCAACAGATTGAGGCTTCACCCAGCGACGCCAATTCAGCGTACGTCGCCGTGGACTTCCACGAGGTGGAGAACAACAAGCCGTATGTCTTCAAGACCCACGACGGAGGCAAGACCTGGACTTCGATTTCAGCAGGGCTGCCGCAGGACGATCCGGCGCGGGTAGTGCGCGAAGATCCAAACCGGAAAGGTTTCCTGGTCCTGGGCACCGACACGAGCCTGTTCTATTCCAGCGACGACGGCGCGCACTGGACCCAGATCAAGAGCAACTTCCCCACCGTACCGATCTATGACATCAAGTTCATCAAGAAGACGCATGACCTGGTAGTGGCGACGCACGGCCGCGGGCTGTTCGTGCTGGATGACGTTACGCCGCTGGAAGAGAGCGGAGCAGAACTGGCAAAAAGCGAGTTCCATCTTTACCCGATTGCTCCCGGAACCAACTGGCATAACTGGAACAAACACGGTTTTGCCAGCGGCGGATACGTTGCACCAAACCCGCTGAACGGGGCCGTAATCACTTACTGGCTGCCGAATGAGATCAAAGAGAACACGGACCGTCCAGGCCGCCGGAGGCAGGGCGAGACGGCGGTAAAGATCACCGTTGCAGACAGCAGCGGTCATGTGATCCGCACTATGTACGGAACGACCAAGTACGGGATCAACCGCGTAGCGTGGAACCTGCGTTATGACGGTCCGAAGCGCTTGAACTTCCTGCCACCGCCGGAAGGACTGGATGACCAGGACTTCTTCTTTGATCCCAGCATCGGACCCAACGCCCTGCCCGGGACCTACAAAGTGGAGGTAACGGTGGGCGGCAAGACGGAGACGCAAACGGTTGAAGTCCAGACCGATCCGCGTTTCAAGTTTGACGCCGACGGCATGCGCACGCAGCTGAAGCTGGGACTGGAACTGCGCGACGAAGTTTCAGCGCTGCATGAAGCGCTGAACCGGCTCAACAGCCTGCATAAGCAGATCGGCAGCCTGCAGGAGATGCTGACTTCGGAAGAGGGCCAGGACGGCGTCACCAACGCAGCGTTTCGGCCGGTCCTGGAGGAGGCGCGGGCACTGGACAAGAAGATCACGTCGATCCAGGAGCCGCTCTATAACCATGAAATACAGCCCGGCAGCCAGGACGATATCCACTACCTGCAGCGCTTCCAGAACCGCATTCAGGGAGTGATGCGCGGCGTGATGGGCGGCTTTGGGGAAGCACCGAGCCAGATCCAGGTGGAGGAAGCCGGCGAAGTCCGCAAAGAGCTGGAGACACAGCTGGCGCAAGTCAACACGTTCCTGAACACGGAGGTCGCCAACTTCAACAAGAAGGCGGCGGAGCATGGAGCAAGCACGCTCTTTGCCGGCGGACCTATCCAGATCAAGCCCGGCGCGGGCGCGGCATCCAGCGCCAGCACCGGCAATGAAGAGGAAGAAGAGGACCCGGATTAGAAACAAGCTCTTGGAAAAATCGAAGGGCGTGGCTGGTGCAGCCACGCCCTTTTTTACTTCAAGACCATCACCTGGGACCGCGTTCGCTCCGGCCCAAAAAAATCCGCCGGCACAAGGCCGGCGGAATAGTCAATTGCAAGGTTAGAACCGAACGATGCCGCCAAAAACGACTCTCCGGCTGGCTGAGACCGGGAAGTTGATACTGCCCGGAACGTTATTTGAGACTGTGGGATCGCCAAAGCCGAAGAACGGGGCCTTGGGCGTAGCGCCCGCATCTTCCACGAACGGATCGACGCTGGCGTAGTTGGGATGATTAAGCACGTTGATGAAGCTGGTGCGGAACTCAAATGAAGCTCGCTCGCTTATCTTGAAGCGTTTGGCTATCGACAGATTGACGATGTTGCTGATGTCGTCCTGGACTGGGTTTCTGGGTGTATTTCCGAAAGGCGTCCCGAAAACTTGCTGGGCGGCCCCGCCGTTGACGATAAACCGCACCTGTCTGCTGGTCACAGGCACAACGGCCCCGGCGCCGTTTTGATTGATTGCGTTTTCACTGAGCAAGGTGGTGGTGAGCGCGGGGCTGCAGATCGGTTCTGCCCCGGTAACGCCAAACAGCGCGCAGGCATCTCCGCCGAAGATACCGACGCTCGTCTGTGGAGCACTCAGGTTGCCCAGGAAGGGCCGCGCGGTATCAAAGCCAACAAAGGCGTTGAGGAACGCGGAATCATAATAGTTGCCGGCGGCAGTAAGCGCGGCGATTTCAGTCACCTGCGACGGCGTATAACGCTGGCCGGACTGCAGGAAATAGTTGGCGGAGAGGAGCCATCCACCGAGGAGGTGTCCGGTTACACCGTGCTGCTCCTTGAAGAAAGGCACCTGCTCGGCTATCACGAAGCTCCAGGTGTTCGGGTAGTCCAGACCGGAGAAGGAATATTCACCGTGTTTGGGGCTGATTGGATTTTGCGGGAAAGCATTGGTGTTGCCGGCAACGCCAGTGCTGAAGATCTCGCTGACGTTGTCGAGCGTCTTGCTATAGGTATAGCTAGTACGAAAAGTGAGCTGGTTAGCCAGGTTGTTGGCGCGGTATTCAACTTGAAAACCGTTGTAATTGGAGAAGCCGGTGTTGGCGCGTTGACGCAGGACACCGTTACCGCAGTTGACGCGCCCAACATCCGTGCCGGCGCCGAGGCCTATCTGTTGTGTTGCCGGGCAAGGCGTAATGCCGGCGGGAACAAACTGCGGGAAGTCCCGCTGCAGGTCGGCGACGAACGGATTGCCGTCAATACTTTGGAAAAGGTCCTTGGCGTGATTGCCCACATAGCGGAGCTCGATGGCCGAGTTTCTAGAGACCTCCCTTTCTATTCCGAAAGACCAGGCTTGGACGCGATCAGGGC
>JBGPZS010000586.1:0-2391 GCA_041493865.1 Terriglobia bacterium | reverse complement strand
CTTCCGTCCGCGCGACGCCTGCCATGGCCCTGGGATCGTATGACGCCACGCCCATGGACATGGCCTCCGCCTATACCATCTTCACCAATGACGGCCAGCGAATCACTCCCATCATGGTTCGTTCCGTGCGAGATGCCAATGGTGACATCATCGATAATTTCCAGCCGCAAAAGAGCCAGGTGCTCGATCCTCGCGTGTCCTATGTAATTACGGATATGCTTCAGGGCGTGATCAACAACGGCACCGCCGCCGGCCCCGCCGGTGTTCGGGCGCGCAAGTTCACCGCCCCCGCCGCCGGAAAAACCGGCACCTCCCACGACGGCTGGTTTGCTGGTTTTACCTCAAACCTGCTCTGCATCGTTTGGGTGGGATATGACGACTATAGTGACATCCATCTGAGCGGCGCGGCCATCGCACTGCCCATCTGGACTGAGTTCATGAAAAGGGCCGTGGAGTTGCCGAATTACTCTGATACCAAACCGTTTATGCCACCCCAGGGAGTGGTGGAATTGACCCTGGATCGCGCTACCAACCAGATTGCCACCCCTGCCTGCCCGGATAACTACACTACGGCGTTTATTGACGGCACTCAGCCTACTCAAACCTGCGAGCAGAAAGGGAATGGCAATGTTTTTCAGAGAATTTTTGGTATTGAGCCCAAGCCGATTCCTACCCCTTCGGCGTCTAATACAAGTATAAGCAGTGGGAGCACTGTCCCTGGTCCGGCACAGCCGCCGGTGAAAGTGCAGGCCCCGGCCCAGCCGGTTGCTGACACAGATAAGAAGAAAAAGGGCTTCTGGGGCCGGATTTTTGGTGGTTCCAAAGACGAGAATAAAGACGATAATAAACAGATCAAGCCTGCGGCCGTCCCGAGTCCGGGCAAGGACAGGCCGCACTAAGGAGGCCTTCCATGAGGTGCTCTTTGATGGGGTTCTCATCGATCGATCGCTTCAGTCGCTTGTTAATGATCATCGGGCTACTGGCACTCGCCTTGCCGATCCATGCCCAGGAGCCCTCCGCCCCTGATGCCACTGCAACGGTGCGCGTTCCCCCGCCCCCCGAAAACGCCGACCCGGCTGAACTCGAACGACAAGGGGACCAACTGCGCGGACAAAAGGCTTATCTGGATTCCATAGACTACTACCGCGCGGCCGTGAAGAAGGCTGATACCGCCGTGCTGCATAACAAAATCGGCATGTGTCTTTTGCAACTCCGGCGCGATGGGGAAGCAAAGAAAGAATTCCAGCATGCGATTAAAGCCGACAAGGATTACGCCCAGGCCTACAACAATCTAGGCGCTCTTTATTACAACTCCAGGAGATATGGTGCGGCCATCAGGGAATACAAGAAGGCCATCAAGCTGAATGACGACAGCGCCAGCTTCCACAGCAATCTGGGTACGGCATACTTCTCTGAGAAGCGTTATGATCTTGCCGCCAGGGAATACCAGCGCGCCACCCAGCTTGACCCTGAAATCTTTCAGCGCCAGTCCTCGGCGGGTGCTATTTCTCTCCGCTTGGTGGCTTCTGATGATCTCGGCCACTTCCACTATGTCATTGCTCAAATGTACGGCCAGCATGGTGACCAGGAGCACTGCCGCTT
Source organism: Terriglobia bacterium (assembly GCA_041493865.1). Classification (GTDB taxonomy): domain Bacteria; phylum Acidobacteriota; class Terriglobia; order Terriglobales; family Acidobacteriaceae; genus Angelobacter. The sequence goes on along the minus strand of JBGPZS010000586.1, from coordinate 789 downwards.
CTACCTGAGCAAGGCCAACGAGGAAGGCTATCCCATCAAGAGCGCGCTCCGTGACACTGAGTTTGCCGGTCTGCGCAAAGACCCTGAGTTCGTGACGTTTGTTCGCTCCCTCAAACCGCCTCCGTCCAATTCGAACTGAGACCAAGTCGAGCTGAGGCCAATTCGAACTGAGATCTTCGCGCCGGTTCTCGCGGCAATTTTCTTGTGCCCCGGCAACCCATTTCCGAGATGCTGCTTCCAACCTGAGTAGCTGCAGTACCCTGGCAGCAAAACCAACAACTGACCCACCGGTTCAGACGCGTTTGAGCGTCTTGGCAGGGAAAACCGGTGGGTCATTTATTTTTGTCGCTACGCTCCAAACCGCTATAAACCTTTCCCATTCAAAAACTCTTCTGCGCCTGTTGCAGCGGGCTCGTCACGTGGTCGGCCTCGCCCCTCACTGGTAGGAAATTCAAGCCTTGTAGCTCTCGCGATTGTCGGTTGATCCAGGTCATTTACCGTTGTCATCCTGAGCGAGCGCGAAGGAGCGTAGCGACTAAGAGCGAGTCGAAGGACCCCGAAGGTGCATCCTCTGCCATGCCACGTCAAGGAGTTCTCACGAGACAAGCTCCTTCACTGCTTTAACGTTTGGACTAGAGTTGTCACCATCGTTGTTTCCCTTGTTCAAACAGATCAAGTCGAGTAGCATGACAAGCTCCATCCTAAATTTACAAGCTCCTTTCGATCGCGGAGGAGAGAATGAACACTTCGGCAGCACACGCTAAGGCAAAGTTAACGTACGTCCCGGCT
>JBGPZS010000550.1:0-2742 GCA_041493865.1 Terriglobia bacterium | reverse complement strand
GGCAAGCTGCACGCGAAGGCCGCAGTGGTGGACAATCAGGCCCTGCTCTCAAGCGCCAATCTGACCGATGATGCGTTCCTTCGCAATCTCGAATTAGGTGCTCTGTTCACTGGCGGTGAGATGCCGACCAAACTGCGGCAGCACTTTGAGCACCTTGTAGCGAATGGCACGCTTGTACGGTGGGAGACCTGAGGGCCCGCCTTAGCTGTCGCCGCGTAAGGCGCCCTTGGGACCTCTTGCCACTCTCATTCTGCCGTTCCACAAACCTCATCAAAACCGTGGCGCTAAGTGGCTGACATTGCAGGCCCGTTGAGAGTCGCCAGGGCCGTTTCTAAACCACATGATTCTGGAATCGTGGAATCAGCCAATCGGCTGCGTTGACCACAATGGCAGGGCTTGAGCACCGCGCTGTGAGATTGGGAGAGGTCGGCCTGCGGAAGGAGGCGACAAATTCTTCGGCGCAGTCCGCTCTAATGGGATTCGGGGCTATATCATACACAGACATGTTTCGAGCGGGATACATTATCGCCCTCTCCTTGATCGTGGCCCTCAAGGCGTCACCACAGGTGAAGGTGGCAGTTGAGCGCAACACCGGCGCCAACGCTACCCCGCAGTTCAAATTCAACAACGTGCCGGCGCCGTCAAAGGACAACGCGGCTGCAGGCGCACGATCAAAACTTGTGCTTGGCCAGAGAGACGCCGCGGGCGCGGGGCTGAGCGTGCTCACCGATGGCGCCCTGCCCGCTGATGAAGACCAGCCGGCCGCCAATTTCTTCTTCAATGCCGGTAGTTATGGCGGACGTTTGCTGTTTGACTTCGGTGCGATCATCGAGATCACCCAGGTCGACACCTACTCCTGGCACTCCAGCACCCGCGGACCGCAGCTTTATAACCTGTTTGCCAGCGATGGATCCGACCCCAAATTCAACCCTGAGCCGGATAACCGCACCGACCCAGCTGTATGCGGGTGGAAGCTGGTTGCTACTGTCGATACACGGCCTAAACAGGGCGAGCCGGGAGGGCAATATGGTGTGAGCATCGCCGATGCGGCCGGCATGCTGGGCAAGTTTCGTTACCTCCTCTTCGACGTGGTTCCTACCGAAACCGACGACCCGTGGGGCAACACCTTCTTCAGCGAAATCGTCGTCTCGGCCAGGAAGTGACACGGCTTTTTGATCTGCCAGGGTACTCGACCGTCGCTGCGCGTCTTTCATTTACAATTGCGAGCCGCAGGCCACAGCCACGTATGAAGCGCTTTCTCCTATCCGCGTTCCTGGCGGTCGCATCTTTATTATCCGCACAGAGCCGGCAGAATGCTCCCGCCGCTCCGGACCTCAGCGCCACGCCGACACTCTATGTGGTGGGCTACGCGCATCTTGACACGCAATGGCGCTGGGAATACCCGAAAACGATCAGCGAGTATCTTCCCGACACGCTGCACAAGAACTTCGACCTGTTTGAGAAGTACCCGCACTACATCTTCAATTTCAGCGGGGCGAACCGCTATCGCATGATGAAGGAGTACTTCCCGGCTGACTACCGGAAGCTGCGCAGCTACGTGGCTGCCGGACGCTGGTTTCTGGCGGGTTCTTCGGTCGAGGAAAGTGATGTGAACTCGCCTTCGGCGGAGTCCATCACCCGGCAAGTGCTCTATGGCAATGAATTCTTTCGCCGCGAGTTTGGCCGAAGCAGCGCCGAGTATATGTTGCCGGACTGCTTTGGTTTCCCTGCGTCGCTGCCCAGCTTGCTGGCCCACGCCGGCATCAAGGGTTTTTCCACGCAGAAATTGACCTGGCATTCTGCCGCGGCAGTCGGCGGGCAGGATTCGCCGGAAAAAACACCACAAGGGATCCCCTTCAATCTCGGCTTCTGGACCGGACCGGACGGCAAAGGAGTGATTGCCGCGCTCAATCCTGGCAGCTACGCGGGCAACGTCGCTTACGATCTCAGCAAAAGCGATCCGCGAAACACCGCGCGCGACTACGTGGATTGGCCTGCGCGCATCGACCTGAACGGAAAAGCCGGCGGCCTGTTTGCCGATTATCACTATTACGGCACGGGCGATGTCGGCGGATCGCCGGGAGAATCTTCCGTGAGCTTCGTGGAAGCGATGGTGACCAGAAGCAAGCTGGCGCTTCCTGGCAAGGGCGGCGCCACGGGCTCTTCGGCTGGCGAGGACGGAACGCTGGGCGCCGGCCCGTTGCGAGTCGTATCGTCCACCGCCGAGCAGATGTTCCTCGACATCAAGCCTGATCGGATCGCGAAGCTGCCGCATTACAGCGGCGATCTGGAGCTGATCGAGCACTCGGCAGGATCGCTCACATCCCAGGCGTATCAGAAACGCTGGAACCGCAAGAACGAGCTCTTGGCAGATGCAGCTGAGCGGGCGTCAGTCATGGCTCTCGAAACCGGGGGCAGAAGTTATCCGCAAGAGCGCCTGAACCGGGCCTGGATGCTGGTCCTCGGCGGCCAGTTTCACGACATCATGGCCGGCACGGCCACGCCGCAAGCGTACAAGTATTCCTGGAACGACGACGTTCTGGCGATGAATCAGTTCGCGTCCATCATGACCAGCGCCACTGAAGCGGTAGCTGCGGCGATGGATACGCAAGGTAAAGGCATTCCCATTGTGGTTTACAACCCGCTCAACATCGAGCGTGAAGACGTGGTCGAAGCGGCGGTGTCTTTTCCCGGCGGCATTCCGCGAGCTGTACGTGTCTATGGTCATGACGGCAAAGAGGT
>JBGPZS010000270.1:0-5670 GCA_041493865.1 Terriglobia bacterium | reverse complement strand
GGGAGGAGCATCCTGATCGTAAACGGAAGACGGGCCTCCGCTCAGAATGATGCCCGCAGGCCGATAGCTCTTGACCTCTTCCAGTGGGGCTGTACAGGGCAGGACAACGGAAAATACTTTAAGTTCGCGGATGCGGCGCGCAATGAGCTGCGTATATTGCGAACCGAAGTCGAGAATGACGATGGATTGGTCTTCCACGAACAATTTTCTCTGATTCGTGGCGGAGTGTAAAGGTAAATCAGAGTGACGGCGAGTTCTCTGCCGGCAAAATGGAGGAAGCCGCCGCCAGTTTTGGTCCGCCGGGCTCCACGTGCGCGCCGGCCAGCGCCAGATATGCGGCCATTCGTGCCATATAAAGAAAGTCCGAGACGGCAAAGTATGCCAGAGAGACGACCACCAACAGAATGAAATAAGCTTCCGGCCGCGGGCCCGCCATATGAGAGGTGAGACCGCAGACGGCCAACGCCACCAGCAAGGCGAGCGCCCGCAACAACAGGAAAACAAATCCTGTGCCGGCGAAGTCAGAGCGCTGCAAGCGGACGGTCTGGCGTGCCTGCCGAAATGCACGGCGGAAACTTTGCCCTTGCCGCCCGAAAATGGCAGCCAGGGAGAGATACCAATTCAAGACGAGCCAAAAAGCGCTGATGAGCAGGACTGAGGGCATCACCATCAAGTAATAGAGGGCCAGGTCCGGCCTGGGTCCGCGCGTGGCAATCAGCGCCTCGCCGACAATCGCCGCGATCAAGAGAACGACGGAAAACCATGCAACGAACGCACGCAAGAACTGCAGCGCCAGCATGCTGCGGAAGCCGAGCGCCTCATCTCCCATATGAAGGCGCTTGACGGTGAGCCATCGGCCCAGGCCCGAGAAAATGCTCCACAGCAAGGCAATCACAATAGGCACTGCAATCGCGGCGATCACCGCTTTGATTCCAAGAAGCAGCAGAAGGGTCAAGACCAGGGTCCCGATCTTTTTGGGATCGTGGCTACGCCAGGCGGATGCCCAATAGTCGCCGACAGGCAATGGGCCGAAAAGCGCAACTCCTGCGGCAAAAAGCAGGAGGAAAGCCAGCAGAGTGAAGGACCAGCGCCAGAGCACCTCGAGCAAAAAAATCACCGGGTCGCGCCATACGGCGTGGAGACCCTGGTTGATGGGATTGGGAAGCTTTGTCATCAGTCCTTGTTTTCTGTTTTTGAAATCAGCGGACCACCACGTTCACGAGTTTGCCCGGCACGACAATCACCTTGGCTACCTGCTTGCCGTCAATCGCGGCGCGGACTTTCTCGTCGGCGAGCACGCGCTCGCGCACCAGGTCCTCCGGGCTCTCCGCGGGCAAGACCACGTGGCTGCGCAGCTTGCCATTGATCTGGACGGCATAGGTGATCTGGTCTTCTTCGGCGAGCGCCGGATCGAAGGCGGGCCAGGGATGGCGGAGGAGGCTGCCGGTTGCGCCGAGAACTTCCCACAACTCCGCGGCGAGATACGGGGCAAAAGGCGCAAGCAACAACACAAGTCTACGTTGTACGTCCGCCAATAATTCCTGCGGAAACCTGCCGAAGCTGATTTCATCTTCCGCGCCATAAAGTTCGTTGACGAACTCCATGATGGCGGCCACCGAGGTGTTGAAGTGCCAGCGTCCCTGAAAATCTTTGGTGACGCGCTTAATAGTCTGGTGGAGTTTGCGCTCAATCTGCCGGCACTTGGGAGAAAGCTCAGCGGAGCGTGCTCCGTCTCTACCCTGAGATCCGTGCACTGCGCCCGCGTTGCGCATGACGAAGCGATATGCGCGGCCCAGGAAGCGATGCACTCCTTCAACGCCGGCCTCCTGCCAGTCAAGTTCGCGATCGGGCGACGTGGCAAAGAGCGAGTACATGCGCGTGGAATCTGCGCCGAATTGCGCCACCATGTCGTCCGGGGAAACCACGTTGCCCTTGCTCTTGGACATCTTGGCGCCATCTTTAATGACCATGCCCTGGGTAAAGAGGCGGAGAGCAGGCTCATCATTGCGGACAAGGCCAAGATCGCGCATAAACTTGGTCCAAAAGCGCGAATAGATCAAGTGCAGGATGGCGTGCTCAACCCCGCCAATGTACTGGTCAATCGGAAACCAGTAGCTGACGGTGGCGGTATCAAGCGGACGGTCGGCAAGCTGCGCGTTGGTATAGCGGTAGAAGTACCAGGCGGAATCCACGAAGGTGTCCATGGTGTCCGTCTCGCGGCGAGCGCTTCCGCCGCACCTGGGACAGGTGGCATTCACAAATTCCGGAATGCGTCCGAGCGGCGAACCGCCCTGCAAGGTGATATCGACATTGTCCGGCAAAAGGACGGGGAGATCTTTTTCCGGCACAGCCACCACGCCGCATTTCTCGCAGTAAAGCATTGGAATGGGCGTGCCCCAATAACGCTGGCGGGAGATGCCCCAATCCTTCAGACGGTACGTGACCGTTCGCTTGCCGAAGCCGTTCTTCTCGGCAAACGCTGTCATCTTCTCAATGGCTTCTTGGTTGGAAAGCTCGCTGAACTCTCCGGAATTAATGAGCAGGCTCTCCTTTTCCGTGTACGGAAGAACAGGCGACTCAGGCTGGCCGTGGGCAAGGGGCCCGCCAATTCTGCGCGGCAGAATGACGATGCGAATTTCCAAGCCGTATTTCTCGGCAAATTCGTAGTCGCGCTCGTCGTGCGCCGGGACAGACATGATGGCGCCAGTGCCGTAATCCATCAAAATGTAGTTGGCCACCCAGACCGGGATTTTTTCCTGGTTGAACGGATTGATGGCGTAGCGTCCGGTAAAGACGCCGTGCTTCTCGATGGCGCCCACATCGCCGGCTTCTCTGGCGCGCGCCTGCTCACGCACAAGATCTTCGACCTTGGAATGCAAATGAGGATCGTTGCCGATCAGGCCAGCCACCACGGGATGCTCCGGGGCAAGCTGGATGGAAGTCGCGCCGAAGATGGTGTCAATGCGCGTGGTGAATACGGTGATCTTGCCGCCGGCGCCTCCTATAGGCCCGTCAATCTTGAAGTCGACGGACGCACCCTCGCTGCGGCCGATCCAGTTGCGTTGCATGGTGCGCACTTTTTCCGGCCAGCCCTCAAGCTTGTCGAGTCCGGCAAGCAGTTCCTCAGAGTAGTTGGTGGTGCGAAGGAACCACTGCTCCAGTTCGCGCTGCTCAACCTGCGTCTCTTCGTGGCGCCAGCAGCAGCCATCAACTACCTGTTCGTTGGCTAGCACGGTGGCACACTCCGGACACCAGTTCACCTTGCTCTTCTTGCGATACGCCAGACCCTTCTCGTAAAGCTTCAAGAAGAACCATTGGTTCCATTTGTAGTAGTCGGGCAGGCAGGTGGTAACTTCGCGCGACCAGTCATAAGCGAAGCCGAGACGCTTCATCTGCGCTCTCATGTGCACAACGTTGGAAAGCGTCCACTGCCGGGGCGGAACGTTGTTCTTGATGGCGGCGTTTTCCGCGGGGAGACCGAACGCGTCCCAGCCCATGGGATGGAGCACGTTGCAGCCGTTCATCCACATGAAGCGGGCAAGCGCGTCACCAATGGCGTAATTGCGCACGTGGCCCATATGCAACGCACCGGAAGGATAGGGCAGCATCTCCAGCACGTAATACTTCTTGCGCTTGCTGTCATGCGGCTCCGCGGCATAGAGCGTGGAATCGGCCTCCCAGCGGGCGTGCCATTTTTCTTCAATACGCTGCGGCTCGTAGCGAAGCTCGCGCTGCTCAGGCTGGTTGGCAGTCATGTTTTTCGTGGTTTCGGACATCTCTCCTATGCTCTCTTCCGCGGTGCATGGGCCTTGGCGACATTGACCAATGACTTTAACGTCTCTATGTTCCGCAAATCGTCGCCGGGTTCCTCGATTGGAGTTTCCGCGATAAAGGCCGCGTGATCCGTGCGGGGATCGTTCAACAAGCGGCGAAACGCGTCCAATCCAATCATGCCTTTGCCGACGTGCTCATGACGATCGCGCCTGGAACCACACGGGTCTTTCGCGTCATTGCAATGCCACACCTTCACGTTCCGCAGGCCGATAGTCTCATCCAGCTTCTGCATAGTGCCATGCCAACCGGCCTCAGAGACAATGTCATAACCTGAGGCGTGCGTGTGACACGTGTCAATGCAGGCGCCCACTGGACAAACGGGCCGCAGGTACTCAAGCAAATGCCCCACCTGCTCGAACGATCCGCCGAGCGAAAACTCCGCCCCAGCGGTGTTCTCAATCAAGACGCGGAGGCTTGACTTCTCCAACTCCAGACCGTCTGCGGCTTCAGCAATCGAGCGCGCGACCAACTCCAGACCTTCTTCGCGGCTGCGTCCACGGAACGATCCCGGATGCAGGACCAAAAACTCGGCGCTCAAGGCCAATGCCCTCTGCAGCTCACCGCGAAAGGCCGTTACCGACTTGCGATGAAACTCCGGGGTCGCGCTGGCCAGGTTCACCAGATAACTGCAGTGGATCGCCATGGGGCCGATGCCGTATTTCGCCCGCAAGTTACGCAAGGCATCACATTGCTGCTCGGTCAGCGCATACGGCTTCCACTGCCGGGGGCTGGAGGAAAATATCTGAAAAGTGTTGGCCCCCAGCCTGTAAGCGCGCTCCGCAGCCGTCTGCACACCGCCCGCGGTGGAGGTATGTATGCCGATGCGCCGCGGACCAGGCCTGGGTGGTTCACCTTCAGCCCACAGCAGGACATCCTTCATGCTGAGACGCTTCTGCTTCCGTATCGTAAGACGCTTACGTTCTGGCTCCCCTGACGGCATGCGCTAAATGATTGATTTTAACATGGTAGATTTGTGCCGGCCCTGAGGCAGCCGGCTTTTGATTGCTTGCAATGGTTAAACCAAAGTAAACTGAGAGTTCGACGGGGGTTGAACGTTATGTTAGTCGTAATGAAGGCGCATGCCACTGAAGAGCAGGTACGCGCCGTCTGTGAGCGTATCGAATCACTTGGTTATCGGGCGCATGCCATTCCCGGGGCGCAGCGCACGGCCATCGGCATTACCGGCAACAAAGGGGCACTGGAGCCAGGCGCGCTGGAAGAGATGTCCGGCGTGCAGGAACTCATACAGGTCAGCAAACCCTACAAGCTGGTGAGCCGGGACACCAAGGAAGAAGATACGGTCATACGATTCGCCGGCAGTGACGGCAGCTTTGGCGATCGCGATCTCGGTGTTGTGGCCGGCCCATGCTCGATCGAATCCCGGGAACAGGCTTTTGCGATCGCGGAACGGGTTGCCAAAGGTGGCGCGCGGTTTTTCCGCGGCGGAGCTTACAAGCCCCGCACTTCGCCTTACGCATTTCAGGGCATGGGCGAAGACGGTTTGAAGATCATGGCGGAGATCCGCGAGCGCTTTGGGCTGCGGATCATTACGGAAGCGCTGGACGACGAATCGCTGGAACTGGTGGCGGAGTACGCCGACGTGATCCAGATCGGCGCGCGCAACATGCAAAATTTCTCGCTATTGAAGAAAGTAGGACGGCTGCGCAAGCCGGTGATGCTCAAGCGAGGCATGTCCGCCACGCTGGAAGAGTTTTTGATGGCGGCGGAGTACATCCTGAGCGAAGGCAACTATGAGGTGATCCTGTGCGAGCGCGGCGTGCGCACCTTTGCCGACCACACACGCAACACGCTGGACTTGAGCATTGTTCCCGCGGT
>JBGPZS010000455.1:0-3782 GCA_041493865.1 Terriglobia bacterium | reverse complement strand
TGAATGCTATCGCGCAGTTCCGGCATCCGCATCAAGCGTTCTCGCAATAAAGCTGTCACTCGTGGTACCTGGTCCCTCTGCCACGGCTCGATGACGCTGGTGGCACAGAGCGGCAACAAACCCACCATGGAGCGGACCTTGAGGCGCGTTGCACTGCCATCGGGAAGACGCAGAACGTCATAATAGAAGCCATCCTCTTCGTCCCACATGCCGCCCGGTCCCATCCGATTCATGGCTTGAGCAATCCACAGGAAATGCTCTGCAAACTTGACAGCCATGTCTTCGTAGAAAGTATCTTTGGCCGCCAACTCGACGCTGATCTCGAGCATGTTCTGGCAGAACAGTGACACCCATGAAGTACCATCTGCCTGCTCCAGGTGGCCACCGGTGGGCAGTTCTGCGCTGCGATCGAAAACGCCTATGTTATCGAGCCCGAGAAAGCCGCCTTCAAACAGGTTCTTGCCAAAGCGGTCTTTTCGGTTTACCCACCAACTGAAGTTCAACATCAGCTTGGCAAACGACCTCTTGAGGAACTCCACATCGCCTTTGCCCTTGAGCGCCTGCTCGGTCCGGTACAAGAAGATCGTGGCCCAGGCGTGCACGGGCGGATTGACATCACTGAAGTTCCACTCGTACGCAGGAATCTGACCTGTCGGATGCAGGTAGAACTCCTGCAGCATCAGGTCAAGCTGTTGTTTCGCAAAATCCACGTCTACCGTGGAGAGCGCGAGCGTGTGGAACGCCAGGTCCCATGCGGCATACCAGGGATACTCCCATTTGTCGGGCATGGAAATGATGTGTTCATTCACCATATGGGACCACTCGCTGTTCCGCATTTCCCGGCCGCCTGGCTGCACCGGATCAACGCCGTGTTCCTGAAGCCACTTGCGCACCTCGAAACCGAAGTACTGCTTGGACCACAACATGCCGGCCAGGGCTTGCCGCATCACCAGGGCCTCATCTTTGCTGACGCGGTCCGGGGTGATGGCGCGATAGAAATCGTCGGCCTCACGCTGACGGGTCTGCACAACCTGGCTGAATCCCTTGAAAGGATCTGACAGCTCGGCGGGTGCGGTGTCACTCAGTCTCAGCCGGATTGTCTGTGTCTCGCCCGGGCCTACATTGAGTTGATAGTGTGCTGCAGCTTTCGTTCCCGTGTGCTCCGGATTTACGGCTTCCTGCTTGCCGTTCACGACATGGTTGTTGATCGCATCTTTTACATATGGGCTGGCATTGGGGGTGCCGAAGACGCGTTCGTTGTTCGTCTCATTCTCCGTGAACAGGAGTTCGTGATCGCCCTCACAGTACAAGTAGCGCTCGCCGAGCACATGCTCTGACGCCGCAACAGCCTGGCCCCCTTTCTTGAAAGCCACTTGCTTCAAGGATGGCTTTGGCGTGTCGCCGCCCCAGGCCCATGTGTTGCGAAACCAGAGAGTCGGGAGCACGTGTAACGTGGCCGGCTCCGGGCCCCGATTGGCGACGCTGATCTGGATCAGAATGTCCTCTGCGGAGTGTTTGGCATACTCTACAAAAACGTCGAAGTATCGATCGTCGTTGAAAATGCCCGTGTCCAGGAGTTCGTATTCCATGTCGCCACGGTTTCGGCGTTTGCCGGTGGCAACCAGGTCGTCATAGGGAAAGGCCGCCTGAGGATATTTGTACAGATATTTCATGTATGAGTGTGTCGGCGTGCTATCAAGATAGAAATAGTACTCTTTGACATCTTCACCATGATTGCTCTCGCTGTTTGTCAGCCCGAAGAGCCGCTCCTTCAGGATGGGATCTTTGCCATTCCACAGGGCCAGGCTGAAACACAGCAATTGCTTCTCATCGCTGATGCCGGCCAAGCCATCCTCCCCCCAGTGATAGGCCCGGGACCGCGACTGTTCATGCGTGAAATACCCCCAGGCATCTCCATTCTGGCTGTAGTCCTCACGCACCGTGCCCCACTGCCGTTCGCTAAGGTAAGGGCCCCATTTTCTCCAGGGCACAGTGGCGTCATGCGCTTCTTGTAGTCGGATGGCTTCTGGATTGCTTCTCACATTTCACCTCGCACCGCGAGTGGTCGGTCGAATCGAAAATTTGGGGTTAGTAATTGCAAAGCCCTGCAGGTGCTCCTCAGGGATGATCCGGTTTGTGGCCTGTTGGACACGCTACTGGAACGCGAGGCGTCCTACCACTGTCAACAGCGACAGGTATGAAAGAAAATCGTCACCGTCCGTTCGCCTTCTGCGCAGAATCGACTCATTTGAACCACGGTCAACGGAGGAAGATTGCATTGACTGCTGTGCAATGGACTCGCCTAACCCGGCCAGAGGCGTAGCCATCAGCTCCCACCGGCGGTTCTAATCAAAAAGATGCACTGTCGGCTATGTGAAAAGCCTTACTTCTAATGACAGCGGAGATGGACAGAAGGGACGAATCTCCGCTTTTACCGCGAGAATAATTTCCCTAGATACCAACGAATGAAATTGAAGGAGATGTACCGTGGCGCAAAAAGTCACTGAAATGCAAAAGAAGCCGAACATCCTCATTATTTGGGGAGATGACATCGGTTGGTACAATGTCAGCGCGTACAACCACGGTGTGATGGGCTATCGCACGCCGAATATCGACCGTGTGGCCAAGGAAGGCGCGATGTTCACGGACTGGTACGGCCAGCAGAGCTGTACCGCCGGGCGTGCTGCTTTCATCACCGGCCAATCGCCGATCCGCACCGGGTTGACCAAAGTGGGATTGCCAGGAGCCGATCTTGGCTTGCAGCCAGAAGATCCGACGATTGCCGAACTACTAAAACCGCTGGGCTACACCACGGGACAGTTCGGCAAGAACCACCTGGGCGATCGCGATGAGTTTCTTCCCACGGCCCACGGATTTGATGAGTTCTTCGGCAACCTCTATCACCTGAACGCGGAGCAGGAACCGGAATGCCCGGACTATCCGAAGGACCCGGAGTTCAAAAAGAAATTTGGACCGCGCGGCGTGCTTCACACCTGGGTCAATCCCGACGGCACTCAGAAGATAGAGAACACCGGCCCTCTCACGGTCAAGCGCATGGAGACGGTGGATGAGGAGTTCCTGAAGGCGAGCCTGGATTTCATCGACCGGGCACACAAGTCAGACACACCGTTTTTCCTCTGGTGGAACTCTACCCGCATGCACGTCTTCACGCATTTGAAGAAAGAGTCGGATGGCAAGACCGGCCTGGGTGTTTATCCGGACGGAATGGTGGAGCATGACGGGCACGTTGGCCAACTGCTGAAGAAGCTCGACGATCTCGGAATCGGCGACAACACCATCGTGATGTATTCCACCGACAATGGCGCGGAAGTTCTGAGCTGGCCCGATGGCGGCTCCACGCCATTTCGCAGCGAAAAAGATACCAACTGGGAAGGCGGCTGGCGTGTTCCTTGCGCAATCAGGTGGCCTGGCGTGATCAAACCTGGAACCGTGTCCAATGACATGTTTTCCCACACAGACATGCTGCCGACACTGCTTGCTGCTGCCGGCGAGCCGGACATCGTGGAAAAACTCAAGAAGGGACACAAAGCTGGCAAGAAAACCTTCAAGGTACACATTGACGGCTATAACCTGTTGCCCTTTCTGAAAGGCGAGGTCAAAGAGAACCCACGCAGGGGCTTTATGTATTGGAGCGACGATGGCGACTTGATGGCGCTTCGCGTCGACAATTGGAAGGTCCACTTTTTGGAGCAACGTGCTGCGGGAATGGCTGTTTGGCAGGAACCATTCATTAAGTTGCGTTTCCCCAAGCTCTTTAACCT
>JBGPZS010000464.1:0-3694 GCA_041493865.1 Terriglobia bacterium | reverse complement strand
CGGATGCGAACGCTGTGTTCTGAACTCCGGAGCCGGCTGCGGCATTGATGCACTCCGCCGGAACGGCGGCGCCTGCCGTCGACACGCCCGCCTGGATCACGGCGGTAACGGAGACACTCGTCGACTGTCCACTGGTTGAGTCGGCGCCAGTGATGGAGATGGTAGAGGTTGTGGCCGGAGTGGAACTTGAGGTGGTAATGGTTAAAGTGGAAGTGCCTGATCCGTCGACCGAGGGAGGATTGAAGCTGGCCACAACGTTTGAGTTAGAAGCAGTTGCGCTGAGCGAGACGGTGCCGGTAAAACCATTCACCGCCTGCACGCTGACAGTGTAACTTCCGGTATTGCCGGCGGTGATCACCTGGGACGTGGGTGTAACGGACAAGTTGAACTCTGAATTGCCGGAGCTGCCCGGGCCTGGGCCGACTACGAGACGCCGGGGCGATATCGAGCAACCGGTTAAGGAAATGATCATTGAGGCAATGATCACGGCCAGCAGCGCGTGTCTGAAACGGATCGGCAACGGTCGTTCCTCTCTATCCAGCCTCTGCTGGCTCGCCTTGCCGGTCAGAGGACCGGTACCGGGGCCGCAAACGTGGGCCGTAAAACCAGGCAGCGGATACTTAGTTTGATTGCTTTTCGCCACCAGATGTTTGCTGGCGTAAGGTGCGAAAAGGCCGTCACTCAAACTCTACCGCTGGCCGCAGAGAAAGGGGGGTTAAGTCTTGTTTTGAATCGACTACTTGCCGGTAAAGCTGCGTTAAGGCCCGATCGCTGGAAGAAGCCAGCCGCATCGCTCGCTAATTGGATCGGTTGCGCCGATGGAGACCGGTTTGGGGCGCATATACTTGTTTGCAGCGGTGTATTTGAGGTGTCCTGATGTTTCCCCAACTCGCCAATTTTTCTGACGCGGTTTTCCTCCTGCTGCGTTTGATGGTTGGGACCATCTTTGCTGCCAGTGGATGGAGCCACCTGAAGGACCCTGAGGCTCGCGGCAAGAGCATAGGCGTTAGCAAGGGGTTCGCCGCATTTCTGGGAGTGGCGGAACTGGCCGGCGCCCTGGGTGTGGCTTTCGGCGTTCTCACGCAACTCGCCGCCGCGGGATTGGTCCTGCTGATGCTGGGCGCCATCCAGAAAAAATTCTTTGTGTGGAAGACTGGTTTTTGGGGCAAGCATGGCACCGATGGCTGGCATTACGACCTGATGCTGGTGGTCATGAACCTGGCGATCATTGTTACCAACGGCGGGAGATATGTGCTGTGGAAGTAGGACGGTGGCAGCGCAAGCCTTAAATAAGTTTTTGCTTTGTGCGGCTGGCGATCGCTGCGGCGAATCGCTGCGCGCGCTTTGCGGTGGAACTTTACTTGAGCTTCACCAGCCCGACCACGTCTCCGCCACTGGCGTCAACCGCGTGTACCCACACATTGTTGAAGCCGTCCTTTAATTCGGGGTACTGCGTCACTATGGCAGTGGCCAGGGCGCGCGCATCGGCTTGAGTGGCGTTGAAATCAGCCGTGCTGGGGACCGAATATTTTACGGTGAGATCAAGGTTCTTATCGTTGCGGAAGATCGTCATCTCAGTGATGTTGTAGCTTTTGCCGCCGGCGGCAAAGGTAACCGGCTTGCCGCCCACGGGAACGTCCTTTGGCTGGACGCTGTTGGATTCCTGTGTGATCTTGGTGAGCATGTTGGTATTCATGAAGGTGACTGGCGCCAGCAGGTCCCATGAGGTCAGATAGTAAAACCACGCGTTGTGGGTTTGGCCCTTATTTTTGTAGTCACGGGCTTGTTGCAGAAACCAGAGGCCGTCGTGTCCGGCGGCAGAACCGGGACGAATCTGGTAGCCGGCCAGCTTCCAGCCGCCCATATCCTGGAAGATGGTGGTGAGAGCGTAAGGCCCTTTGTTGCCGATGAAATCCTGGATGGCGATCGCGTACTTGCCCACCGGCAGGCCGGGGAGATCAAATTCCGCCGTGTTGTTGTTCATGCCACTGGCGCCAAAAACGCCACAATAAAACGTCCCGTCGGGGCCGGGGTTAGCGCCGGTATCCAGCAGGTAAACGCTGCGCAGCTGCGGCTTGGCGCCCTGGACCGCGTCTTTGTTGTCATTGACCGCTCCGGCGATGTTGCCGAAATTGGATTGCAGGGACGGAATAGCGCTCGCCTGCAGACTGTTCACATCGCCACGCGCGGTCTGATCAAAAGCCTGTTGCGCGGCCTTCTCGATTGCCACCCGCGCCGCCTCCGGCACCTCTTCCCGGCTTTGGCAGGTTTGGGTCCATGCAGAGATGCTCCCGGCCAGGAACAGCGATGCCGTAAAAATCCTCAATAATGTACGTTGCATCATAAGAGTGCGCTACTCCGGTTTAATCTAAGATGCTCCACGTGGACTTTCAGATGCATCTTGCGAGTGACTTCATCGCTCGTAACTGCCAGGTAAATATATCCTTCGACAGCTCGGCAAGGGAAGGGAGAACGCGCGGTTTGCAATCTTCAGGTTATAGCGTTCCAGCCGCCGAATCGCCCGATTCAGCAAGGAACGTGCGATTGCGGGAGGAGGAATGAAGCCTTGAGAGATTAATATACGGCAAGTTGCTTCACATCGACCGTTCTTAGCTAGAAGGAGTAGAATTCAAAAAAGATACAAATGTGGGGCAGGCTCGATTCCGAATACCCTTATGGTGCGTTTTCTTTCAATGGTTTGTGGGACGTTTGTGCTCCTGGGAGCGCTTGGGATGGTGCAGGCACAAACCAATCGTCCCATTTACCCGGCACCGCGCCCAACCCCGCCGCACAGCACCACACCACAAGTTTCGCAATCACCAGTGCCGGCAGTTACGCCAGCTTCTGCGCCGCAGCAACAGCAGCCATCGGCACATCCCGTGGAGGGCGCCATGGGGCCGGCGGTGGCGCCTGTGGTTACATTTCGTGACGGGTTGTTGACGGTGCAGGCGTTGAACTCCAATCTCAGCAGCGTGCTGACGGCGATCCGCAACAAAACGGGAATTGAGTTTGAAGGGGCTGAGAACGTCTCTGAACGCGTGGCGATTTCTCTGGGCCCGGCGCCGGAAGGCGAAGTCTTGTCGGCGATCCTGGCGGGCTCGAAGTATGATTTCGTCGCTATTGGCAGGCCAGACAGCCCGGGGATTGTGCAGCGGGTCATTATCTCGGTCAAGAACAAGTCCGGAGCAGTAGCGGAAACCCAACCGCAGCAGCGCCCCCCTAACGGACAGGAAGGCGATGAAGAGGATACCCCGGACGAACAGACAAACGTTGGCGGCGATCCTCAGGATACGCCGGTGCAGCCTCCGCCGGTGCCGCAGCAGCCTCCGCAGGCGCAGGCTCAGCCGAAGTCGCCGGAGCAGTTGCTACAGGAGTTGCAGGAGATGCGGCGGCAAAAGCTGTCGCCGCCGGATGATCCCAGCGGAAACCAGGCGCCGCGGAAACAACCACCGCACTAGCGCTGTTTTCTGAAATCTCGAGCAAAGCGAGAGATCCCTATCATCACAAGCAGCTACGGTACACCGCATAGACTGGCTGAAGTGGGTTTGGTTTCGCGTTTACTTGTTTCCCCACGATCGGGAATGGGGAAAGCTTGGCTCGTGGTTAAAGCCAATGTTCTGATAGGGGATCCTTCGCTTCCGCTCAGGATTTCAGACCTAGTGGCTTGAAGCCGTGGTCACGATCACCGCGGTGG
>JBGPZS010000520.1:0-3116 GCA_041493865.1 Terriglobia bacterium | reverse complement strand
GCGAGTAAGCATAGATGTACTTGAACTGATCGGGATTATCCGATGACCCATATTCCGGCACCCAGTATTTCGCCACCAGAAAATTTTGGTAGCGCACCATGTCCAGCAGCGGATAGCTGCAGATGACCGCGGCAAAAAGGTCAGGACGCTGGGTGAGCGCGGCGCCCACCAGCAGGCCGCCGTTGCTGCCTCCGCGAATGGCCAGCCGCGCCGGCGAGGTGTATTTGTTCTGAATGAGCCACTCGGCCGCGGCGATGAAGTCATCAAACACGTTTTGTTTTTTTTCCAGCATGCCGGCATGGTGCCAGGCTTCGCCGAACTCTCCCCCGCCGCGCAGATTGGCCACGGCATAGACGCCGCCGTTTGCCATCCATGCCGCCGCGAATGAGCTGAATGCAGGGGCCTGGTTGACGTTGAAACCGCCGTAGCCGGTGAGCAGGACAGGGCTCTTGCCATCCAGCTTAAGGTTCTTGGCATGCGCCAGGAACATTGGGATTTTGGTCCCGTCTTTCGACGCATACCATATCTGCTTCACTTCATACTTGGCCGTATCGATAGGCACTTTCAGCGCTGACCAAACCGTTTGCTTGCCCGTAGCCACGTCATAGCGATAGATGGTGGGCGGAATATGGTATGAGGTGAAAGAAAAAAACGCTTCGCTGGAATCCCACCGGCCATTGATGCCTGAAACCGAGCCCAGGGCCGGCAACGGGACCTCACGCACCAGCTTGCCGCTGGGTTCCAGCAGCTTCACGTGTGGGATCACATTCTGGGTGAAGCGCACGGCCAGCTTGCCTCCCACCAGTGAGAGGCCTTCCAAAACGGCATCGCTTTCCGGCACGGCTTCACGCCATTTGTCGATCGCGGGGTCCTTCAAGTCAACTTCCATCACACGCCACTTGGGCGCCTTCCAGTTGGTGCGGACATACATACGGTCGCCGGCAATCTGACCGTAGAAACCTGAGGGCAGGTCTTTCACGATCGTCACAATCGGGCCTTTGGCTGCCAGGTCCTGGACATAAATTTCGGTGTGGTCCCCGGACGACCCATGCAACACGTTGATCTGCAGGTAGCGATTGTCGCGCGAAACGCTGCTGGTGATGATGTTTTCCCGGCCATATCCCTTGCCGAAGATCTCGGTGTCGCTGGCTGTCTCCGTGCCTATCTTGTGGAAGAAGACGCGCGGGCCGTCCGCGGTGTCGCGGGTCAGGTAGACGCCGCTTTTGTCGTTCAGGATGGAGATGCCCGAGTAACGCGCCTTGGGGAAAACGTCCGCCAGGTCTTTGCGCGCGTCCACGTCAAACAGATGCGGCGTTACTTCATCGGCGCCGCCTTCGCGCACGGCATAAGCCAGCAACGAGCCGTCACGGGAAACGGCGCTCAGGTTGACCGTCACGGTATGGCGGGCGCTCATAGGCAGCGGGTCGATCAGCAATTCATCTTTCCCAGTCAGGCCGGCGCGCATGAAGAGCGAGCTCTGGTCCTGCTCGGACTGCCGCTTGGTGAAGAAGTAGCGATTGTTCATCACCACCGGCGAGTTCATGGTATCGATTTTGATCAGCGCGCTCACCTGCTGGCGGATGGCTTCGCGCCCCGGCAGCTTGGCCAGCATGGCATCGCTGTAGGCATTCTGCGCGTCGATCCAGGCCCGCGTCTCCGGGCTGTTCTGGTCTTCCAGCCAGCGGTAGGGATCGATGATCTCCGTCCCCTGCACCGTTTCCCTTACTTCGTTGACCGTTGTTTTGGGCGGCGCCGCCAGCGCCGGGCTGCCATCGCTCGGGTCCGCAACCACCGCGGACGCGGCAGCCAACGCCATAAGGAAAGAAAGCAGCAGCAGGAGGGAAATCTTCTTGCGCGTCATAGTTCTTGAAACCTCTATCTAGATTTGGGCGGACAGTTCACCTGGGAATCCGCCGAAGGGAGCTTCTCTCAATTGCCGAAATTCTAGCCCTGCGGCGGGCGGTGGTCAACGAAACTTTGGAACTACCAGTATGGGTAGTAAGGAAAAACTTATTGGCGGTTTTCCAGCGCGAGCGCCGCGCGCAGAGAGCGAAGCGGGCCGGGGAACCCGGGTGTTCGAGTTACTTAACGAAGCGGCGCAGTTCTACAACTTCAAGGTCGCGGGGACAATCCTTCCAGTTGTGGCGCCAGCAAACGATTACATCGCAGCCCTTGTGGCTGTGGCGATGCTTGCGAAAGTTCCGGCTCTCATATTCAAACTCAATGCGGACGCGCTGCCACTTGCCCGGCTGCACCTCGCGCATGGCCTCACAGTCGGGAAAGCCCGGCTGAAAGGAAACCACACGGAAGCCCAGGGAATGCGCGAACATGCCAAAAAAAAAGACCACGCCCAGCTCGTTCACCGGCGCATGGGCCAGGCCGTCAAGTTCCAGAGGCGGCCCGGCTACAGGGCGGTCGCGGAAACAGTTTCGGCGATACGCCAGCGTCCGGGGGCGGGCTTTGGATAGCGGGGTTGTCGAGGATGGGCAAGGCAACGATGGCGCCGGAGACTTACGCGGTTTAGCGGGGGCAGCACGGATGAAGTGCAGCACATCTTTCCATTCTTCTTCCAAACCTTTGGCTTGAGCGAGCTCACTAAAGGCGGCGGGCACGGCGAGCCACGACTGAAAACGGTGGAAGAAGGGTGTTTGCGTGTAGCGCCCTATGCGCTCGTAGGCGTGGCCAGTCACGGGCCATCCCGTTTGCACCTCTTCCTACTCCTCATTTTTTTTCTTCCTTTCTTCGTCTTACTTTTGTAATACACCTTTTTCCAAATCCCCTTCGAGTTGGCTATCAGCACAGCACATGCGGCGTAAAACACGGCTCCAAGTCGCTCAGACAAGACCGCAGCATCAGCTTTTCCGAAAACGCACAACATGCAATTGGTCAGAAGGGTAATAAGCACAAGTGTGAACAGGTAGCCTGTCAGTCTTTCCTGAATCCGATACATATTTTTCTCCCGGCACAAGGAATGCTGTGGCTCACCGCTTCCGTGCTGCCGCGCTATAGTCCGTTTTCGGCTTTCCATGATGTCAATCCAAGCACGAGAGGATTTCACAACGTCAGAGCATGATGATGAAGCACACAGAAGCAAGAAGCGCATCGGAAATTTTCCG
>JBGPZS010000341.1:0-4842 GCA_041493865.1 Terriglobia bacterium | reverse complement strand
TGTTCCTCGGACTGGGGGCAATCAATCTTACGCAGGCTGGGGTGGGCGTTCCGCAGCCCGGCATCGGTGCGGCCGCTGCCTCGGTTGCAGCGCCGCCGCAGAAATGGACTGACCTTCTCCTGCACATCTTTCCGGAAAACATTGCCAAATCCGTGGCCGAAGGCCAGATACTTCAGATCGTAGTCTTCAGCGTGATCTTCGGAATAGCCCTGGCCCTGATCGGCGAAGAGAAACGCCGTCCCATGCTGGCATTCTGCGAGAGCCTCTCTGAAGTGATGTTCAAGTTCACCAACATCATCATGCTGTTTGCGCCCATTGGCGTTGCCGGGGCCATGGCCTATACGGTGGGCACGATGGGTTTTGGCGTGATGAGCAACTTGATCAAGCTGCTGCTGACTCTTTACGCTGCTCTGATTGTGTTCGTGCTGGGTGTGCTGCTGCCGATTGCCCTGATCGCACGCCTTCCTTTGAAACGCTTTGTCAGCGCCGTGGCCGAACCGTTTTCCATCGCCTTCGCCACTGCCAGTTCTGAGGCGGCACTGCCGCGCGCCCTGGAAAACATGGAAGCTTTCGGCGTACCTAAGCAGATCGTCGCTTTTGTTCTGCCCACTGGATACAGCTTCAATATGGACGGCAGCACGCTCTATCTGTCGCTGGCCTCAGTCTTTGTCGCCCAGGCGGCGGGCATTCATCTTAGCTTTGGCCAGCAGCTCATCATGGTCTTCACCCTCATGGTTACCAGCAAGGGCGTGGCCGGCGTTCCGCGCGCCGTGCTGGTGATCCTGCTGGGCACGCTTGACTCCTTCCACCTGCCGGCCTGGCCCGTACTGGTAATCCTGGGGATCGACCAGTTCATGGACATGGCGCGCACGGCAACCAATGTCCTGGGGAACTGCCTGGCCAGCGCCGTGATTGCCCGCTGGGAAGGCGCGTTGGGGACGGAAACTCCATCTCCCACTGTGATGGATGCTGTGGCACAATGATGCTTCCATGGTGCAGCCGATGATCCGGGAACTCGCAGGCCACCAACTTGTGCCGCCGGAAAAGAACTTTCGCTGGCGCGGCGGCGAGATTACGCGGCTGGAAGGCTTCACGGACGCCGTATTCGCTTTCGCCGTAACGCTGCTGGTGGTTTCCCTGGAGGTCCCACACACATTCACCGAGTTAGTGGTGGCCATGAAGGGCTTTTTCGCCTTTGCCATCTGCTTTACCGTGCTCATCCAGGTCTGGTACTACCATTACATCTACTCGCGGCGCTACGGCCTGCAAACCACATACACCATCGTATTAAATGCGGTCTTGCTGTTCGTGGTCCTGTTCTATGTATATCCGCTGAAATTCCTCTTCACGCTGGTGGTGGGCGGAATTTCCAACGGCTTGACCGTGCCCCAGGAACAGCTTGACCGCATGTTCAGTTCAGCGCAACAGGTCCCCGCTCTGATGGTGATTTACAGCCTGGGGTACATCGCAGTTTGTGTTCTGTTCGCATTGCTCTATCACTATGCCTATAGCAAACGGACGGAGCTGGAGTTGAATGAATACGAAGTTCTGCGCACCATCCATGCTGTGATTTTTCAGCTCAGTTTTGCGGCGGTTGGAGTGTTGGCGATCGTGATGGCGCTGCTGCTGCCCGTGCGGCACGCCGGCTATGCCGGGGCATTTTATTCCCTGAATGGAGTGGTTGGTTTTGCTGTGGGCTCGATTCTGGGCAAGAAAGAACGGCTGGCGCTGGAAAGAATGCAGAAGCAGGCGGCCGCAGCGCACCCCTGAGCCTTCCTTCCCCTTCCGTGTTTCGAACTGATAGCATCATGAGTTGACCATGCCCTCTCACAAACTCCATCTTGTACCCCTCGGCGGCCTCGGCGAATTCGGAATGAACTGCATGGCCGTGCGCTACGGCGACGACATCATCGTCATTGACGCCGGCCTCATGTTCCCTGAATCCGAGTTGCTCGGCGTGGACATTGTGGTTCCCGACATTACTTATCTGGTCCAGAACCGCGAGAAAGTTCGCGGCATCGTGCTGACGCACGGGCATGAAGACCACATCGGCGCGCTGCCCTGGGTGCTGACTGAGTTGAGGGTCCCGGTCTTCGGCACGGAGTTCACGCTGGCGCTGGTGGAAAATAAGCTGGAGGAACACGGCCTTCTCGACGATACTGATCTCCGCGAGATCCGCGCCGGCTCGCGCTTCAACCTGGGGCCATTCACCATCAATCCCATTCAGGTCACCCACAGTCTGGTTGACTGCGTTGCTTTGGCGATCCACACCCCGCTGGGGGTGGTCATCCACACGGGCGATTTCAAGGTTGATCCCACGCCTACCGACAATCGTCTCTTTGATCTGCATACTTTCGCCGAGTACGGCAAAGAAGGCAACGTACTGGCGCTACTGCAGGACTCCACCAACGCCGAGCGTCGCGGATACACGCCCAGCGAGCGGGCAGTGCGTGGCAAGTTCGATGAAATCTTCGCCCGCGCTGATAAGCGGCTGTTCATCTCCTGCTTTTCATCGTCCATCCACCGCATCAAGCTGGCGATGGAGATGGCGCAGGAGTACAAACGGAAAGTCGCGCTGGTGGGCCGGTCGATGACCGAAGCGGCGGAGATCGCCATGGACCTGGGCTATTTTGACGTGCCCGAAGGCCTGTTGATCCATCCCGGCCAGATCAAGGATTTTGCGCCCCAGCAAGTCTGCGTGATGATCAGCGGCACGCAGGGCGAGCCCATGTCCGCGCTCTCCCGCGCGGCGGTGGACAGCCACAAGCACGCCCGGATCGAGCGTGGCGACACGGTGGTGCTCTCCTCCCGCATCATTCCCGGAAATGAAAAGGGCATCTACCGGATGATCGACCATCTCTTCCGCCGCGAAGCTGACGTGATCTACGACGATGGCTCCAATCCGCCGGTACACGTGAGCGGCCATGGCAGCCAGGAAGAGCAGAAGCTGATCATGAACCTGGTAAAGCCGCGTTATTTCATTCCTATCCACGGCGAATACCGGCAATTGCGCATCCACGCGGATATGGCGCGCTCAATGCACGGCTCCGTGGGCCAGGTGCTGATGATCGAGAGCGGTGACGTTCTGGAATTCGACGAACTGGGGGCGCGCAAGCTCGAAAAAGTCACCGTGGGGCGCATCTGCATTGATTCGGGATCGCGTACCGACGTGGTGGAAGACCTGGTCATCAAAGACCGCCGCCACCTGAGCGAAGACGGATTTGTGCTGCCCATCATCGCCATCAACAAGCTGAAGGGAACGGTGGAGTCGATTCCGGAGATCGTGATGCGCGGGTTTGCCGCCGGGTCAGAAGACGGTTTTGTGCGCGAGGCGCGGCGCATCGTCTCCGCCACGCTGGATGGGTCCACGCCGGAGGAAAAGGCCGACTACGGCGTGATCAAGGAAAAGATCCGCGCCGACCTGAAGCGGTTTATCGTGAAGACGACTTCGCGGCGGCCTTTGATCATGCCGGTCATCCTGGAGATCTAGTGGCCAAGTTCACGCGCAGGCAAAAAGCCTTTATTTTGCTGTTTGTGGTGGTGGCGTCCGCCGGTTTCATCGGCGCGGTACTGCTGCATCCGGTTGGGCCGCACCTGCGCGCCATGTCTCTGCTGCTGCGCTTCAGCAGCCCCAATGCCGGCGGGCTTGCCGCCAGCTTCGCCCAACATCCGGTCAAGGAAGAAGATGGCTCGGCGCCGACGCCGCGCGGACCTTTGCGCTATCGCATGTACATCCCGCAGGAAGTAAAGGACCCTGGCGGGGTCGTGCTGCTCCACGGCGTGCATCACCTGGGGATTGAGGATCCGCGCATGTGGAACCTGGCGCGCGCGCTGGCCAGTGCCGGCGTGCTGGTAATGACGCCAGAACTCCAGGACCTGGCCGATTACCGCGTGACCGCGCAGACCATTGATGTGATTGGCGATTCTGCTGTGGTGCTGAGCACGCGCACGAACCGCAGAGTAGGAGTGCTCGGGCTGAGCTTTGCCGGAGGGCTCTCGCTGCTGGCTGCGAACCGAACTGGGTTTCGGGACAGCATCGGCTTTGTGGTTGCCATTGGAGCGCATGATGACATGGGCCGTGTGGCTCGGTTCTTTGCCGCGAATATCATCGCCAAGCCCGACGGCACGGAATCGCCTTTTGCAGCGCACGAATATGGCGTGCTGGTGCTGGCATACTCGCACCTGGAAGATTTTTTCTCGCCCAAGGATGTGCCGGTGGCGCGCGAGGCCTTGCGGCAACGGCTGTGGGAACTGCCCGACGCCGAAAAAACCGCCGCCGCGCTGAGTCCCGCGGGGAAAAAAGCGTTCGACCAGTTACTGCACCATCGCGACCAACTAAAAGAACTTCTGCTGCGTGAGATCACGCTGCACAAGGATGAAATGGATGCGGTTTCACCGCACGGACACCTGGCGCAGATGCACACTGCTGTCTTTCTCCTGCACGGCGCTGGAGACACGATCATTCCTTCGTCGGAAACGCTCTGGCTGGCCAAAGACGTGCCTCAGACCGAGTTGAGGACCGCGCTGGTCAGCCCGGCGCTGGTCCACGTGAATATGGGGGACAAAGTGACGTGGCAACAGCAATGGCAGTTGGTGGATTTCATGGCCCAGGTGCTGGATGCGACGCAGAAACTGCCCTTCATTGCGACTCGAAAGCCGGTCGGCCACTAAGTATTTGTAGTTATCTCGTAGTCTCCACTACATAACCTTAGGTTGCAATCGACTCCGGCGCCAAAGTCAACACTCCTTTTGCTATAGCATCTAGAAGATCAAAAACTTCATTCACCTTCCCGAATCACTCTCCATTCCATAATTATAAGATATATCTAATCTTCCAATACT
>JBGPZS010000123.1:0-9401 GCA_041493865.1 Terriglobia bacterium | reverse complement strand
GTCTCTTCGGCGGTGCGGGCGCGCATGTGACATGCGGCAATGGCTGCCTGCAACGCGTACCGCTCAGGATTTCGCCTGCAGGCTCACGCCTGCAAACGGCTCGAGTTCAAATCCTCTCGCCCCGACAAATTTTTGGCTCTCAGGTTACGAGCTCAACCCTATTGCTTTTGAACTCCACGTCTCGCCTGCCAACTGACGAGGGCTGCGTCAACGAATTAGGTTCGTCTATCGTTTTTTTTGGAACCGCGAGCCGTCCTGAGTCGTATCTTCGGTGCGAGGCGCGCTCTTCCCATGCACTGGTTTTGCATCAGTACAGGGCGATCAGACGAGTTCGTCCTGTACACTTTCTCAGAATGGACACCATGCTCAAGCACAAGCTCTGGCGTATTGCTCTGGTATCACTCTCGTTCGCCGCTCTCGGCGCACAAAATCCTCCCGCTCATCATCCGCTGACGTTCCGCATCAATCTGGCGCGCGAAGCCGCCGACCACAGCATCTCAGGCCGCATGATCGTGATGCTCAGCCCTAAGCCGCCGCAGGGAGCCATGTTTGAACCGGCTGAAGATGTAGAGATTTGGATTGCGGCGCAAGAAGTGCAGAATCTTGAGCCGGGCAGCAGTGTCGAGGTAAGCGGAGACATGCTGGCGTTTCCGGCTCCGCTCTCCACCGCGCCTGCCGGCGATTACTACGCAATGGCGCTGCTCGACGTCGACCACAACGCCGCATATCATTTCACCTCCCCCGGCGACGTTTACTCGAAAGTCGTACCTGTCAAAGGGTTCGATCCTCAAAAGAATCCGCAACTCGAGCTTACCCTCAGCGAGCGCGTCACTGCGCCGCCCCCAGCGAAGCTTCCGCAGAACGCTGAGCGGTTCGATTTCGTCAGTCCCGCGCTCTCCGCTTTCTGGGGCCGGCCCATCCACATGCGCGGCGTGATGGTACTGCCGCCGGATTACGCGAAGACGACGATCCGGTATCCCACCGTGTACTGGACGCACGGTTTTGGCGGCGATGAACGAGGTATTGAAACTCGCGTCGCGCAGCAATTCTCCTCTCTGCTGAACGACCGCAAGGTCCCGCCGATGCTTTATGTGCTTCTGGATGAGAGCAGTCCCACCGGAACACATGAGTTTGCCGACTCCGTCAATAACGGCCCGTGGGGAACGGCGCTGACCAAAGAACTCATCCCGCATCTGGAAAAGCACTATCGAATGATGGCTCGGCCGCAAGGGCGTTTCGTCACAGGCCACTCCTCAGGCGGCTGGGCGGCGCTGTGGCTGGGCGTCACGTATCCGGACGTCTTCGGAGGAACGTGGCCGACCGCCCCTGATCCGTCGGACTTTCGCAGTTTCACCGGCCCAAATCTTCGGGCGAGACCGGTGGACAACATGTATCGCAAGTCGGACGGCTCTCCCAGGATGCTGGTGCGAATCGGCGGCAAGGACGTCGAGTCCTTCGAGCAGTTCGCCAGGCAGGAACGCGTGCTAGGCGACTACAGCGGACAGGCTGCCTCATTCGAATGGGTGTTCAGCCCGCGCGGTGAGGACGGCAGGCCGCAGCAGCTTTTCGATCGCGACACCGGCGCCATCAATCCCGTGGTCGCCGACGCTTGGGAGAAGTACGATATTGCCGAAGTGATTCGCAGCCATGCCAAAACGCTCGGTCCCAAGCTGCAGGACCACATTCATCTCACCGTGGGAACGGCCGATACGTTTCACCTGGATGAGCCCGCCCGGCTCCTCGATCAGACCTTGCAGGAGCTGGGGATTCGCGCGCAGTTTACCTACATCGAAGGACGCACTCACTTCGATCTGTATCAGGGCGGTTTGACCATCAAGATCGCAAATGAAATGGAAGCAGTCGCTCATCCCAAGCCGGCGAAGCCGGCCGTCACGCGCAAGCCCGGCAATGCCGGATGAGTGCTGTGAACGCTGAGGTGCAAGCTTGATTTGCGAAAGTCGGGCATACTGAACAGTTTCCTAATTGTCCAAAATTCCAGGAGGAACCGATGCCATCCGATCTTCAAACCTCCGGAATCACTGCCGTCATGCTTACCTCCAGGCAGGGCCCGCCAGTCCATCGAGCACCCGGCCATCCGGACTCGTGCATGACGCCGAAAATAGATTGGGGCTGCCGTTTTGCGGATGTTGCTTCGGCAGCCCCGTTCACGGCTGTAGTACCATCGGGCTGGCCCACAGCCGCAACTTGTTGAATAGCGCCAGCGCCACCATCACGCTATCTACCCTTCCCAACGAGCCGTCTGACGCAAGTTGTGTTACCGCCTTCGCGTCTGCACAGCTCGGTTGGGCTCAAGTCAAGTTCTTCCGTCCCTCCAGGTCCACGGTGCGGACTCAGGACCGGCACCCCTGATGTTGGTGGCGTGTACAGTGAAAGTGTAAGTGGTTCCATTCGTCAAACCAGTTACCACCGCTGAAGTGGTGGTCCCATTCGGAGTGGTGGCCGTATTTGCCGTGGCCACACCGTTGATGCGCGCCGTCACCATATAGCTGGTGATGGTTGCGTTGCCGTTGCTCGCCGGCGGCGCCCAGGCGACTGTGGCCTGCGAGTCTGCGGCTACGGCCACGGCTCCGGTGGGGGCGCCGGGAACAGTGATTGCCAACGGAGTGGCTGAGTTGCTTGGCGCCGAAAATGCGCTCGTGCCCTGGGCATTGGTCGCCGAGACAATGAATGTATAGGAGACTCCATTGGTCAAGCCACCCACGGTTACGGCCAGCGTCAGTGTAGAACCATTGACAGGAACAATGACGTCCGGCACAAGGATGCCGTTGGAGGCCGTGGCATTGCGTACGGTAAAGCTCGTCGCCGGACTACCGCCGCCGCTCAGGAAAGATACAAACGCCTGACCATCTCCGCCGGATGCCGTGACCCCGACAGGCGTTCCTGGTGCTGTTGGAGCCGTTGGCGTGGTGGACACAGCGTAGTAGCGTCCGCCGCCAGCGACGCCGCCTTCCTGGCCCGGATCATCGCCGACGTAAAGCACTGGATTCGCCGGATTGGAAGTATCGATGGCTACGCTGATGAGAAAGAGAAAACTGTTGGCGTAATTGTTGTCGAGCACAATATTCCCGTTTGCGCTGGACAGGCCGGATAGCTTGAAGATATTGTTTTGCGCCTCCGATATGTACAGGGCGTCGCCATTGGTGGCCGGATAAGCCTGGTCGCTAGTCATGGCGAAAGCACCGGCAATTTGCGTCTTCAACTTGGTTACAGCATGGCACGGTGTGTTGCGGTTGGCGGGAGTCAAGCACTGGTCGGCATTGATAATCTGCCATAGCCCACGTATGTCAGAGCCCCATAGGTCATGTCCGATCCAACCTACCGTCAAGCCGCGGCGCGCGTCAGCAGTGGTCCCCATCACGGCAACGTTTGAGCAGGGCACGCTCGGGCTTGCCGGGGAGATTACCCGGACAAGATTACCGTTGAGTTTGAACGTCACATAGAGATTGCCGTCCGGACCCAGAGCCAAAGCCCACGGGAAACTGCCGCCCAGGCCGCACCCACCCGCGTCGCCGAGAAACACTGCGGTGGTGCTGACCAGTCCCTGCCCGGCGTCGCCATCAGGGAGGAAATGATAGCGGGCCACGTTGGCTCCGTTGCCATCGCTCACCGAATAGATGGTGTTGGTCAGCGGATCATAGGCCATCCTGCCCGGCGTGAATGCCACTCCTGCCACCGTGGTGATACAGGTGGCCAGATTGACGTTAAACGGACCGCCGGCATCAAGATCGGGATCAAGGCGACAGAGTCCACCGGTGTCGCCAGTCCACAAGTGCCGGAAGGACCGGCTGGTTGCCGGATTCACGGCTGTTCCGGCCAACACCTGTGCTCCATATGGCAGTGTGAAGCCTGTAGCCAGAAGCGTGTTCGTGGCTGTGGAAGTGGTTTGCGCGAACGCGTTCACAAGCCCGAAGAAAACAACAAGGATTGTCAAAATGCAGCTCAGTAAAAATTTTCCTATGGGCCCACGATCGTACGGGCTTCTCCATTTCGTTGTAGCGGTCTGCTTCAAACTTCTCATGGGCGTGCCTTGGCATGCCTTCCCCCGGAAGGGTTCCAGTGGTAACCGTTTGGCGGAATCGGTAAACGGTTTTTTCCTCATGTCAGCGAAAGCGACCCTCTCGGTCAATTCTTTTGCAAGCGCTTCATAGAACGCCGATTGATCCGATGACAACTGGACGAACGACGCAGGCGTTTCGGTCCCGCATCAAATTGCTTTTTTCAACAGTCTTCGTGCCTGGGTTTCTAATCGGGCCGCTATGGAAATCGCTTATTGAGGATGGCACCCAGAGAAATCCCTGGAGCCAATAAGCGCGGTTGGTCCCGAGGCATCCGCGGGTTTATGGGCGTTTTAGAGTTTCAAGGATGCTTTTCAACGAACGGCGCCGCATCCGAGTACCACGTGTATCGAAACCGAATAATACAAGAATCTCATTAAAAATACATTAAAAATTCTAATCTTCGTTTAGCACTTGCGGGTAAGCGGTAAAGAATAATGGCGATGAGATCGCCGTCCCGGAGGGAGATCGTCCCACGTTCAATGCTCAGTAAATTCCTAATAAAAAAGCCGGGCACCGATGCCTGGCATTTGGCTGATGCGCGGTGCCCAGCCAGCTACCAGTGCCGGTGCCCGACTTTTTGCCGGAAGCCCGATTCCGGCTCCCTCACCGCCTTTGGTGGCAGCAAAGAAACTAAGAACTCATAATTCCTGAATCTATGAATCTCAAACGCTGGCATCTTCAAGCCAGTCGAATAGAGCAACGAACCATTGCTTGCAAAACATGCTTTGTGATGGCCACGAAAAACGATCCAGACGCGGCTTGCCTCGGATTCGCATGACGCCTTAGTTCCATTGCCCCTACTCCTGGAAGTACCAGGTACACAGAGGTTGCTCAAAGGCGATCAGAGGGATTTGGACGAACGTCTAGCGTCGAAGAGGTATGGCCCATTGAGGTGGGCTCTGGCGGAAAGCAAAATCAACCCGCGCTTCAGAAAAGCCCGGCAGTTCGGTGGATGAGACCCGCTGCACTTTATTTCCTGAATAGAGACTGAGTCGATTCTTGGTTTGAGCGTTGGGACGCCGGATGCTTACCCGGCTGGGAACAACGTAATTGAATTCAACGGTCACCACCGGCGGGGTGTCATCGTAGGGATCAGGGTCGTAGGAGTCGCACGAACAGTAGGCTGTCCCGGCAAGCAAAAGCATCAGGCCGAGAACGGCGCCACGTACGAACCTATGAGCCAGCAAAAGCATCTTCTGTCTACTACCCTTCGCCTGGGTTGGGTAACATCTTCAGAATAGGTCCAAAATGACACCGTAATATTAGCAGAGACTTGGGAAAACATTAAAATTTCTAATCCTGTGGGTTCCTCAAATCGCTTCTAGGGGTTCCTTTAGTACGCGGGAAAGTATTCATTGGAAAAGAGTTCCCCCGTCTGGGCGACTGATAAAAGCCTTTGGCTTGCTGCCGGGAAGAACGATGCGGATCGCCTCACATCACGCTCGGCGCATCGATCCCCATCAACTCCAGACTCTGTATCAACGCGCGACGCACGACCGCCGCTGTCGTCAGCAGGAAGCGTTTTCGGGCTTCGTCGGTTTCTGTGAGGATATGGTGTTTGTGGTAAAAGTTGTTGAATTGCTGCGCCAGTTGGAACGCATATTTGGCCGCGTAAGCAGGTTCCGTCGTCGCTATGCACTGTTCCACCATGCTGGAAAGCTGTCCCGCGCGCAGCCACAGCGCCCACAACTCATCGTCTTCGTTTAAGAACCGCAAATCGGTTTCGCCAGCCAGAATCTCTTCCGCGCTAAGACCGGCCTTGCGAAAAATATTGGTCGCGCGGACGATGGCATACTGCGCGTACGGTCCGGTTTCACCCTCGAAGCTCAGCGCCTCTTTGAAATCAAACGCGATCACAGATGTCTTGGTGAACTTGAGCATGAAGTAGCGCAGGGCGCCAATCGCGATCTGTGACGCGGTCTCGCGACGCTCTGCCTCACTCATCTCCGGATGGCGCGAATCAACTTCCTTTTGCGCTGCGGCGATCAATGAATCCAGCAGATCATCCGCCTTCACGCCGAAGCCTTTGCGCCCGGAAACCTCTATATAGGCCCGCTTCTGGTCTTCATCGGACACTTCATAGCCCAGGTCCATGGCGCAGCGCGGCGTGAGCGCCACCATCTCATAGGAAAAGTGATGGTAGTTTTCCGCTTGCTCGGCGTAGCCCAGACCACGAATTGCTTCAATCACATTGTTCTGCGGATCGGCCTGGCGCGAATCAATCACGTTGTAGATCGCGTTCACGCCGCCAAAATGCGGATGGTCCTGCTCACCAGACTCCGCGGAGATCCAAACCTGCCGCCCATCCAGGTAGCGGTAAAAGCGCTGGTAGCCGAAATCGCGTCCCAGCAGGCCGAACTTCCATAAATGATAAGCAATGTCTTTTCCCACATACGTCACTGTGCCGTTCGAACGGACGATCACCTTGGCATCTTCGTCCGGGCCTTCCGTGGCTTCAGGAGCATCATTGCCTCCGGCTGCGGATTGTCGTTTGGCGGTTTGTGAAGAAGAAGCCCGCTTCATTACCCAGCAGCCGTTGTTCTTGCCCTCAGTCTCAAAATAGAGCACGCCCTTCTGCTTCATCTGCTCAAAAGCCAGCTCCCAGAAATGCAGGTGCAGGATCTCGCTCTCCTGCGGCAGAAAGTCATACTCAATGCTTAGCCGCTGCATGGTCTCCAGGTGACGCCGGATAATCGCATTGGAAATGAGTTTGCCAATCTCAGCCAGTTCGTTCCCGCCTTGCTCGATATCGTGCAGCGTCTGCAGACGGAGCTTCAGATTGTCCTTGCTCTCTTCATACCATTGCGAGACACGCGCATAGAGGTCCCAGCAGTAGTAGTCGAAAGGCCTGCCCTTGAAGCCGTTTGCGATCAGCTCGGCAATCTCGCTCTTCCCTTTCTTCTCCAGGTGCAGAAAGCCCACCACCACGTCCGCTACCTGCACGCCCGTGTTGTCGATATAGTTCTGCACGTCCACATGAGCGCCGGCCGCTTGCAGCAGGCGCACGAATGTATCGCCGAGAATGGCGTTCCGCAGATGCCCGATGTGCGCCGCCTTATTGGGATTGATGCTGGTGTGTTCGACCAGGATTTTCCTGCCCGTAGCCGAACCTTGCCGCCCTTCCCCCTCAGGCCGCAATAGGAAGCGGGCCGCCTCTGTGCGGTTGAGCCGCGCGTTGATGTACCCTGCTCCCGCGACCTCAAACCTCTCAAACCCCTGGACATGGCCCAGCCCCGCCACAATCTCTTCCGCAATCTTGCGCGGCGGCTTGCGCAGCTTCTTGGCCAGCTCAAAGCTCAGCGGCAGCGCGTATTCGCCCAGACCTACGTTCGGCGGCTGGTCTATCACCACACGCGGCAAGTCGAGGTCATACTGGCGTTTCAAAAGATCGCGAACGCCCTGGATAAGCTGCTGCTGTAATTCCAGATACAAGTGTTTGGCCTTTGCTATTGAGATTTAGCGGTTGGGGCTCAAATTCAAGCCGTAAGTTGCTGATGAAAAAGGCGATTATGGCAAACACGCCGGGGCCCGGTAGTTTGACGCAACGGCCCACTGAACCTATGATGGAAATTTTAGGTCTCATGCGCATTGCCTACCTAGAGTGCTTTTCCGGAATCAGCGGCGATATGTTCCTGGGCGCCCTGCTGGACGCCGGAGTTCCGCCTGAGCTTCTCACCAATACGGTCGCGGCCCTTGGCGTGGACGCGCGCCTGGAAATCTCACGCGTGGACCGCAGCGGTATCAGCGCCACCAAACTGGATGTGATTGCCGCCGGAGAGAAAGAGCTGCCCCGTGAAGAGTTCTGGGAACAAGAGTTAAAGGCGGCGCACGGCCACAGCCACGAACAGCAAGAGAGTCGCGTTCCGGCGCATTCTCATGAACCCGATAGCGGGCACTCGCATAGCCATGAGGCTTCGCCTGCCCACACACATTCGCACGAACACAGCCATACCCATGGGCACACGCGCAAAGAGCACGCCCACGAAGAGCACGCGCACGAACACGGGGCCACTCACACCCACTCGCATCGCGGGCTGAAGGAAATCCGCCAGATCATCAACGGCGCGGCCATCAGCCGGTCGGCGAAAGACCGGGCCATCACGATCTTTGAAGCGCTGGGAGCGGCGGAAGCGCACGTCCACAATACCGATATTGAGAAAATCCACTTCCACGAGGTCGGCGCGATCGACGCGATCGTCGATATCGTCTGCGCCTCTGTAGGTTCAGAAGCGCTCGGCGTCGACGAGTGGGTCTGTTCTCCGCTGAACGTCGGCGGGGGGACCGTGGTTTGTGCTCATGGAACGTTCCCTATTCCGGCTCCGGCGACGCTTGAGTTGCTGAAGAAAGCTCCGGTCTATTCCGGCGAGATACAGAAAGAGCTGGTCACGCCTACCGGCGCGGCCATCGTGAGCGTGCTGGCATCCCGCTTCTCGAACTTCCCCACGATGAGGGCGGAGAAGGTCGCTTACGGCGCGGGCACGCGTAACTTCAAGAATTTCCCCAACGTGCTCCGGCTTACCGTGGGTGAAACAGCCGGGCTGCACGAATCACCATTCCCTGTGGAAGAGATCTCTGTGCTCGAAGCCAACGTTGACGACATGACCCCGCAGGTCTTCGGCTACGCCATGGAGCGGGCTTTGCAGGAAGGCGCGCTGGATGTATATGGAACTCCGGTACAGATGAAGAAGAACCGTCCTGGCATGCTGCTGACCGTCTTGTGCCGGACGGAAGACAGCCAGCGGTTGACCAGGCTCATTTTGGCCGAGACCACCACGCTGGGTGTCCGCATGCGGCGCGAAACCAGGGCAGCGCTCTCGCGCCGGCACGTGAGCGTCACCACCAAATGGGGCGAGGTGCGCATGAAACTGGCCAACCTGAACGGCAGTATCAGCAACTACGCTCCTGAGTATGAAGATTGCCGCCGAATCGCTAAAGAACAGAAAGTGCCATTAAAAACCGTCATGCAGGAAGCTATCAAAGTTTATCTGGAAGTAACCAATGGATAAGGGCAGCGAGAAATTTTACATTACCACGCCCATTTACTACGTGAATGCGCGTCCGCACATCGGACATGCCTATACCACGCTGGTGTGCGACGCCATTGCGCGCCGCAAGCGCATGCTCGGCTTTGACACCTACTTCCTCACCGGGACTGACGAGCACGGCCAGAAGATTGAGCGTTCAGCCGTGGCCGCGGGCAAGACGCCCAAACAGTTCGCCGACGAGGTCTCAGGATTGTTCCGCTCGCTGTTTGAGAAGATGAACATCTCCAACGACGATTTCATCCGCACCACCGAACCGCGCCACAAAGCCGGAGCGCAG
>JBGPZS010000342.1:0-4841 GCA_041493865.1 Terriglobia bacterium | reverse complement strand
TACTTCGCTCCGCCGCCTGCGCCTCGCCCGTTGCCGGCGACTGGTCAGACGCCGGTTACTGGCTCCGGTCCGCGCAGAATGCAATCGTCGCGCAGCGTGAAGGCGCCGTCGGCCACAGGCAAGCCGGCAGCGCCGCAAACGCAAGCAGCACCGAAATAGGCTGGCGCACAGGTTCGCGCAAATCTAAGGAGCGGGGAGCCGGCGGTTACCGTGCTCCCCTTCGATGAATCGTTTATAAATCGGCTTTGTTGAATAAGATCCGCGGGCGCGTGCGGCGGAACATTTATTTTGGTCGCTTCGCTCAACCATATTCACAGCAGCACAATACTGATTCCCTTGTTGCCTTTTCCCAGATCGGAATCCTGCTTCCATTCCGGATAGCGCTTGAGCATCTCCCAGGCCTTCTCGTCAGAGACGCGCCAATTCTCGCCCGCGATAAAGGAGCGGATGCTGCCCGAGCCTGCCAGCCGCTGAAGTTCTTTTTGCAGCTCGGTCCTCAATGAGCCGCCCACGCCACTGGAGCCATAGCCGTGGATCAGCTTTACCGCTGCGTATCCCTGCTGCCGCGCGACGTGAAGTTCATGTTGCATGCGCAGCCGGGCTGCCTCCACTTTGGGCATTCCTTCTTCCAGGTCGATGATTTTGATCGGCGCGGGCTTACGCGACATGGCAGCTCAGTTTAGCCGCTGAACTGGACGCCAGGAAATCATTTATCATCAAAGTTTGCTATGAGCATGAAAACGATTGCTGATTGGGCGTTGAATACCGTCACGCAGCGTGGCGCCGGCTATGCTGACGTTCGCATTGTGGACCACCGCCAGCGGGCGCTGGCGACCAAAAACGGCAAAGTCGGCCATGCCGGGAGCGTGGAAACGCTGGGCATTGGCATACGCGTGCTGGTCAACGATGCCTGGGGCTTTGCCTCCACTGACGATCTCAGCCGCGAAGCCGTGGATAAGGCCGCCGCGCAGGCGCTGGAGATAGCCAAAGCTTCTGCGCGCGTGAAAGAAGAGCCAGTCCGACTGGCGCCGGAGCCGGCAGTGATAATTGACTGGGCCGCGCCATATAAGATCGATCCCTTCACAACTTCAATTGAGCAGAATTTTGATCTGCTGACGCGCATCGACGCTGAATTGCTCGCCGTGAAAGGCGTGACGCTGGCCGAGAGCAGCATGCATCTGGGCCGCTATGAGCAGTGGTTTTACAACACTGACGGTTCAGACATCCATCAGACCAGGGTCACTACCGGCGCTGGTTTCTCCGCGCTGGTTTTCCAGGGCACGGAGATCATGAAGCGGTCTTTTCCGAATTCTTTTGGCGGCCAACATCAGAATAGAGGATATGAGTTGATCGACGAGCTGAAACTGCTGGAGAATGCGCGGCGCGTCGGTGAAGAAGCCGTCGCATTGCACAAGGCGGAGCGGTGCCCGGAAGGGAAGATGGACCTGGTGCTGGATTCTTCGCAGCTTGGTTTGCAGATCCACGAGTCCATCGGCCATCCCATCGAACTTGACCGCGTGCTGGGCTATGAAGCCAACTTTGCCGGCACGTCATTTCTTACGCTCGATAAGTTGCGCAAGCTGCGCTACGGCAGTGAGATTGTGAACGTTGTGGCTGACGCCACCGAACAACATGGCCCCGGCCTGGGCACGTTTGCCTATGACGACGAAGGCGTTCAGGCGCAGTGCACGCCCATTATCACCAGCGGGCTTTTCACCGGATACATTTCTTCGCGTGAGACCGCGCATACCATCGGCGAAAACCGGTCGAATGGAACGATGCGCGCCGAAGGCTGGAACCGGATTCCTCTGGT
Organism: Terriglobia bacterium; assembly: GCA_041493865.1. Taxonomy (GTDB): domain Bacteria; phylum Acidobacteriota; class Terriglobia; order Terriglobales; family Acidobacteriaceae; genus Angelobacter. The sequence continues at coordinate 3,028 of JBGPZS010000342.1, read as the reverse complement.
CCGCATGACCAACATCAGCATTCTTCCCGGGGAAAAGCCGCTCACCTTTGATCAGCTTATTGCCGGGACGGATGACGGCATCTACATGCAGACCAACCGCTCCTGGTCGATTGACGACAAGCGTTACAACTTCCAGTTTGGCTGCGAGATTGGCTGGGAAATCAAAGGCGGCAAACTGGGGCGCATGTTCAAGAACCCGTCGTATTCGGGAATCACCACGGAATTCTGGAACTCCATGGACGCCATTTGCTCGCGCGACCAGTGGACGCTCTGGGGCACGCCCAACTGCGGCAAGGGCCAGCCTATGCAGACCATGGGCACGGGCCATGGGGCGTCACCGGCAAGATTTCGCGGGGTAAAGATCGGCACTGCGTATAAGGGGAATTAGCAATTAGCAAAACAGGACAAAGGCAACTGACGACTCACCACGGAGGCGCGGAGAAGAATTTCGACTGCAGAGCACGCGGAAAACGTAGAGGAACATGGGACAGGAACAGCGACCAAAAGATGAGCAGAGGACCATGGGGTGAAGAAGATGGTTGAGTTTTAAAGAACCCAGCGCCGTAGGCGCGTTGCGAGGTTAGCCCACCCTGAGGCGAGCGACAGCGAAGCCGGAAGGGTGGGTAGGCAGGAGACCAAGTGGAGCCCCAGCGGGGCGACACAGAACTGGATGGTCTCAAGTTGTAAGAATCAGGAGAGTCACCGTTAATGCTCGATCAAGCGAAAGCCAACGCAATTTTTGATCGCGTGAAGAAATATTCTTCTAGCGCTGAAATTGAAATCATTTTCTCCTCGACGAACCACGCCCTCACCCGTTTCGCCAACAACACCATTCACCAGAACGTTGCGGAAGTAAATGAGGTCGCTTCCATCCGAGTGGCGTTTGACGGCAAGACGGCGCGCGCGACCACCAACCGCTTTGATGATGAGGGTCTCAAGCGCGCGGTGCGGTCGGCAGAAGGTATTGCCAAGGTACAGGATCCCGATCCTGATCTTTTGCCCATGGCCGGCCCCGCCGACGGCAAAGGCTCTGACACCCCCTCACGCTGGTTTGACCAGACCGCCGCCATCACTCCTGCCGATCGCGCTGAAGGAGTCGGCAAGATCGTCGCTGTCGCCAAGAAAAACAAGCTGGTGACCGCGGGCATTTATTCCAGCTCGCAGAGCGCAGAGGCCATCGTCAATTCGAACGGGGTGAGCCTTTACCACCGCCAGACGTCGGCGGAAGTTTCCATCACCATGCTTGCGGACAGCTCTTCCGGATGGCAAAAGGCCAATTCGCCGGACGTAAAAAATGTCGATCCCGTTCGGCTGGCGGAGATCGCCGCGCAGAAAGCACGCGATTCGAGCGGCCCGCAAGAACTTCCACCAGGAAAATACACAGTGGTCCTGGAGCCCGCAGCCGTGCTCGACCTGGTGGGATTCATGTTCTGGGACTTCGGCGGGTTGACGATCCTGGACCAGCGCTCTTTCCTGAACAATCGCATTGGCACAAAACTCTTTGGCGAGAACATCACCATCGTTGACGACGTCACTCACTTGCTTCAGTCCCATGCTCCATTCGATGGTGAAGGCGTGCGCCGCCGCCGGGTGAATCTTGTCGAAAAGGGCGTGATTCGCAATCTGGTATATGCGCGCGGCACGGCGGAGAAGATGCGCAAGTCAGAGTACAAAGACAAGGTCGGTGAAATTCAAGTCACCGGACATGGTTTCCCGCTTCCCAATGAGATGGGTGAAGCGCCCGCCAACATTGTTTTCGTCACGCCCGGCGGCGAGCAAACGGTGGAGCAGATGATTGCCGGGACCGAGCGCGGCATTTTGATCACGCGGCTGTGGTACATCCGTGAGGTGGACCCGTATGAAAAGATCCTTACCGGCATGACGCGTGACGGCACATTCCTGGTGGAAGGCGGCAAGGTCAAGCATGGGCTGCTGAATTTCCGCTTCAACCAGAGCCTGATTGAAATGCTGAATAACGTTGAAGCCATGGGAAAAGCCGTGCGCGCCAGCGGTGAAGAGAGCTTTGATATGGTGGTGCCGGCCATGAAAATTCGCGGGTTCAATTTCACTGAAGTAACCAGGTTTTGAGCGGGTATTTGGACATCTACCCTAGCGCATGTCCTTTGGTGCCCAGCGAATACCAAAGTAATCTTGGGGTGGCCTGGTGATCGGTGTATAAACCTCACAGTAGAGGTGCAAAGGGTGAATGAATCCAAAACACCGTTAGCAGGATCGGGGCCTGCAGATACCAGAAGTTCAGTGCGTTTTCCTCTCCGGCTTCCTATCACGGTCCGCACCGCGGACGCTCACGAATACTTTGCTGAGACCGCTGACATCTCTGCCGGTGGAGTGCTCTTCCATACCAAAAGCGCGCTTGACGTCGGTACCGTGATCCGCTTTCGCATCGTGCTGCCCGCTTCCGTGCTCGGTACCGACACTGATGTCCAGGTCAATTGCACCGGACGCGTGGTGCGCTCCCTGGAAGAAAAAGGCAAAAAAGCAGTGGCAGCGGTGATCGACGAATACTGTTTCGAGCGTATCTTCTGCAACAGCCTGGCCACCAGTTGCTAGGTCGAGTGTTGCTGTCAAGCGATGCGCCGGCGGGGCGCGTTGCCTTGCGACAATAATCTGAAATTCATTGCACAGCGCAGGCGGCCTAGGCCGCTTTTGTTTTTGCGCCGTCTTGCACCGCGCCCACAGCCAGGATGTTGCATGGCGCGCCGCGCGCCCCTTGGCCGCCGCCGGGTGGGCTCTTCATCTCCCTGTATAATGATGGGGTCCCACCCTGCGCCGGAGAGATGGCCGAGTGGCTGAAGGCGCACGCTTGGAAAGCGTGTTTAGGGGAAACTCTAACGTGGGTTCGAATCCCACTCTCTCCGCCATTCCTTCTTTCTGCTCGCTGCTGCACTTCACGCCAAACTTACTTACGTCTTACCCGCTTGACTTTGCGAAAGCGCGGGTCTATAAATTTTGCTGTCTGATGCACGGGAAGCGCGGTGCGAATCCGCCACTGCCCCGCAACTGTAAT
>JBGPZS010000181.1:0-7576 GCA_041493865.1 Terriglobia bacterium | reverse complement strand
TTTTTCGGGCGGCCGTAAGCCGAACGCCCTTCACCGCGCACTGCTCACCTGGGCGCGGGCAGGAAGTCCAACCAGGGAACGGAGGCAGAAAATGAAAAGTTTTTTTGCGATATTCGCTGCGTTGGTTTTCTCGGCGACGGCGGTTGCGGCCCAGGCCGGCCCATCAGCGGAGCAAGACCACTCGAAGCATGGGGAGATGGAAAAGCGCGGCGACCAGGGTATGGGCTTTGCCCAGGACAAAATCACGCATCATTTTCTGCTGCGCAAGGATGGCGGAGCAATCCAGGTGACGGCAAACTCGAGCACCGACAAAACCAGCATGGAAGAAATTCACATGCATCTGCAGCACATCGCGCGGGCCTTCCGGTCCGGCGACTTCAACATTCCTATGTTCGTCCATGACCAGGCGCCGCCGGGCGTACCCGTGATGACGAAGTTGAAAGACCAGATCAAATATCGGTACGAGCCCGCGGAGAATGGCGGCCGCGTGGTGATTTCTTCCGCCAACGCTGATGCGGTGAAGGCGATCCATGAGTTTCTGAAGTTCCAGATCACGGAGCATAAGACGGGAGACGCACTGGACGTGAAGTAGGCCTTTCTCTGAAATCCCGATTCCCGCAAAGCCGGGTCCCGCAACGCGCAGGTTTGCGCGTTGTGGGTTGGAGAAGCGGGAGAGGGATCCCTACTTCAACCATCATCATTCCATGTTTGCTTAAGGCAGATTTGTAGGGGTAGGGGCCTCTCGCTACGCTCGACGTTACAGAAAAAGCAGAAACCTACTTTACGTGCGTGACAATCCCCGCAATTTCTCCCTTGGCCACGCCCGCCTGCTCGCCGGTACTTAGGTTTTTGAGGGCGAATTGACCGGAATTGACCTCGTTTTCACCCAGGATCAGCGCGAACCGGACAGCCATCTTGCTGGCGATCTCAAGCGATTTCTTGAGCTTAAAACTCTCATCGCCCACCGCGACGACAACACCCTGGCGGCGCAACTCACGGGCCAACTTTGCGGCGTGCAGGTTCATGCCTGCGCCCAGCGGAGCGATGTAAACGTCGGCCGGCTGCACCGCGCCGCCGGCAGATTCCTGCAAAGTCATCACCAGCCGGTCTTCACCGATAGCAAAGCCAATGCCTGGGGCAGGCGGCCCGCCCAGCGATTCTGAAAGCCCGTCATAGCGCCCGCCACCGAGGATGGCGTTCTGCGCGCCGAGCGCGCCGTGGGTGAACTCGAAAGCTGTGCGCGTGTAATAGTCCAGCCCGCGCACCAGCCGGTGATCGACCATGAAGGGCACGTCGAGCGCGGTGAGAATTTTCCGTACCTCGGCAAAATGGGCGCGGCAACTTTCGTCCAGGTATTCGCTCATGCGCGGCAGCTTCTCGATGATGGGCTGGTCCTCTGGAACTTTGCAGTCCAGCACGCGCAGCGGATTGGTCTCAGCGCGGCGCCGGCAGTCAGCACACATGGTGTGGACCACGTCTTTGAGCGCGTCACGCAGAGCCTGCAGATAGATGGAGCGGTCATTAGCGCAGCCCACGGAGTTCAGATTGAGCGTCCAGCCTTGAATGCCGAGCCGGTCCAGCAGGCTGGCCAGCATCTCCAGAAGTTCGGCATCGACGGCCGGTGACTCGCTGCCCGCCGCAGTCGGCCCAATGACCTCGGCGCCGATCTGGTAAAACTGCCGGTAGCGCCCTTTCTGCGGACGCTCACGGCGAAACTGCGGGCCAATGTAATAGAAGCGCTGCAGCCCCGGACGTTCCCACAGCTTGTGTTCGATATAGGCGCGAACGACGCCCGCCGTGTTTTCCGGACGCAGCGCGAGCCACTGGCCTTTTTCGCTTTGAGCGCGCGCGCGGTCTTCCCAGGCAAACATTTCTTTGGACACGATGTCAGTCTCTTCTCCCACGGAGCGCTGAAAGAGCTGCAGATCTTCGAGAATCGGCGTGCGGATCTCGTGAAAGTTGTACAAACGGAACACGTTGCGCACGGCGGCCTCGACAAAATTCCACGTCTCGGTGTCGGGGGGAAGCAGATCGCGCGTTCCGCGGACAGCTTTGATGAGGTTAGCCATGAGCTTTTAGCATTTAGTAATTAGCGTAAAAAGGCAAGACAGCAGGCCGGCAGCTGATGGTTCTGGCCTCACTTTACCACCGGAAGTTCCAGCACGCTGGGGTGTTCGGGATCGTGATACACGAGCACATGAGCGGTCCTGGCGTCTTTTCCGGATTCGCTCTCCACTGCGCTACCCGAGTTGTAATTCTTTTCGTAATACATAGTGTTGACGCAGTCCACCACCAGGCGCAACCGGCTGCCTTTGGACACACGCCTTGAAAACCATCTAAAGCCGTCAAAATCGTATCGTGTAATTTGACCCGGCGTGACCGGTTTGGGTTTCTCCAGCGACTCGCGATAACGCGCCCGCAACAAATCGCCGGTTAGTTCAATGCTGCTTCCATCGGGCAGGATCTCATACAGCGTCGCTGCGAAATCCGTGTCCGGCACGTCCATAGCAATCCATGCGCTCACTTTCACGTATCCAGAGATCTCCGTGGCTTCGGGAAACGGATCACTGTGGTACACCACGCCCTTGCCAAAAAGGTTGAGAACAGACCGCTCGTCGAGAAACGGCTTGCTGTTGTCTTCCTTGTCGAGTTCGCCCGGAGCTACGTCGAGCGGGTCGTAAACAAACCTGTCCGGCGCCGAGGGGGACGACTGGCTGGACAATTGTCCGGAATGAAAAACGTCATTGGCTATGCTGTCGTGAGATGTCAGGTACAACTTGCGATGTTCAGTCGCGATGGAATCCAGGTCATCAGCGTATTTCCAGTTTTCCGCTCCCGGTCCCATCACGTAATAGGCTACGCGCTTTTTCAGGAAGTCCGGTTTGGACCCGCTCTTCAACGTCCAGTCATACCATTGCCGGTGAAGATCGTTCATGTCGAGCACGCTGGCGTCGCCGAAGACGAGGCCGCCTATTTCTTTCCGCGGCGTGCGCGTGCCAGGATGGTCCCATGGTCCGATGATCAGGTAGTGCTTTGCTTTGGTCTCGGCATTGCCATACTTCATGATTTCACGATAGTAAGACAACGCGCCGGTTTGGTCCGCATCATTGTGGCCGGTAATCGTGAGAATAGGAACATTGATCTTGGCGTACTGCTCCTGCGTCGGCGCCATCGCTTGCCAGAAGCTGTCAAAGGCGGGGTGCCGCAGCCATTTCTGGAAGACTGTTGTCCCGTTGCCGACGCCCTGGTCCAGAGTATTAAAAGGCTGGTGGTTCGCGTACATCTCACCAAACTTCTGCTTCCAAAATCCGTCTCCGCCAAACAAGCCGCTGTTAGGCGTGACGCCGCTGGTAAACGTGAGCCACTGTATGTCATAGCTATACCAAATGCCCCGCTGGAATGGAAAATCCATTCCCGGCCGCACAGAGGCTACCGGGACAATCGTTGCCAGATGGGGCGGCAGCTCTTTCATCGTGGCCCATTGGTCATAACCCACGTACGAACCACCCCACATGGCGACCTTGCCGTTACACCACGGCTGCTTCGCCAGAAATTCCACAACATCATGTCCGTCACGCGCCTCTTGGGCAAACGGATCAAAAGCGCCCTCAGAGTTGCCGCGTCCGCGGACGTCCACGGTCACAAAAACGTAGCCGTGCTGGGCAAAATAATAAGCGCGCGGATGAGATGCGTCCGCGATGTAGGGCGTCATAGTGAAGATGACGGGGAGAGGATCTTTCTGTCCCGCAGGCTTGTAGACAGTCCCGTTCAACCGCACGTTGTCGCGCAAAGGAATCTTGAATCCCCAGATCAGGTCCACGCCAGTCAGCGTGCTTGGGGTGGTGGGGGCCGTTTGAGATGCGGCAGAGAGCGAAAGCCACACAAACGCAATCAACAGGCTCAGGCAACAACTCTTCATTATTTTCGACCGCTCCATTCTTTCCGGTACATTCCGGTGTAATCCACGTAATTCTTTCCGTACATCATGATCATCTGCTGGTTTTTTTCGTCGTCAATCTTTTTCTTAAATTTGCCGGGAACGCCCATCCACAGCGAATACGGCTCAATGACCGCGCTTTCAGGGACCACGGTCCCGGCGGCGATGATCGAGCCTTCGCCGATGGTGGCGTTGTTCAGGACCACACTGCCCATGCCGATCAGGCAGCGATTGCCGATGGTGCAGCCGTGCAACGTGACCGAGTGTCCCACGGTGACCCAGTCGCCCATGGTGACGCCGTACTTGTGGCGCATGCCGTGAAGCACGCTGCAGTCCTGCACATTGGAGTTCTTGCCAATGCGGATAGCGAACACATCGCCGCGGACCACGGCGTTCATCCACACGCTGGAGTTTTCACCGATTTCCACGTCGCCGATGATCTGCGCGGACTCGTCGATATAACACGAGTCGTGGATGCGCGGCGCAATTCCCTGGTAAGAGCGAAGCATAAGGGTTAAGTCTTAAAAAGTAACACGCGCGCACGATCAGCGGCAACGTCGCCCGCCAGCTGGTAGAGGTGCAGTTTGGACTTTCCAGCCTTGTTTGACGAGGGAAACACAAGGTCCCTCGGGCCTACTCGCGCGCTGATGACAGCGCGCGCTCGCGGGAACGGCCCTCGGGATGACGGACGTTGGAAGGAGTAAGCGGCGAGGCCGGTCTGCGAGCCGAGCTTCCCTTTGTGTCGCTGCGCTCCAACCCGCCCCAGATTCATATTTTTACTGTATTCCTTCCGCGCCGGAAGCAGTCCGGCCCAGCACATCAGTTGGCTGGGCCGGAAAACGGAGACTGAAGTGCTGAAATACCTAGTGGTAGGAAACGCTTTCAAGCGGTTTGGAGCGAAGCGACAGAAATATGGATCTAATGAAGTTCCACGCCCATCAACTCCGTCACCATCGTCCACTGTTCCCAGGCGTAGCGCCAGATGGAGACCGAGTGCAGGTGCTCAAACGAGTGGAAGTCGCGTTCGTTCATTGCCTGTTGTTCGTCGAGATAGACCTGGCTAACGAAATCGCAATCATTGCAGCGGACGATATAAGGATAATTTTCGGCCATTTTGGAGAACCAATTCGGGGGGTGATTCATTCTTGAGCTTTTCTCATCTAAGTGCACTAAGGCGGTCTACTTAGGGCTGGTGGATAATTGGCCTATCGTGCCAAAATACTAAACAGGAGCGCTGAGCAGGGAAAAACGCAGGCGAGAAGCGGCTGGATCCAACCCCATTACACAAAAAAAATCGCGCGGCAACTGCCATCCCAGATTGCGCAAGGACGACCCTAAGAGCGCATGATGCGGGCTTTGATTTCGGGTTCCCAGATCACGTTGGCCGGTTCCAGGTTTTCCACACCAACCTGGCCTTCGAGCGAAGTGCCGGCTTCCCCAATCCACACAACTTTATATTTGGCCCGGCGGTTCTGGCGTTGCAGCCAAATGGTCTGTCCCACGCTCTTGATTCCCGGTGGCGCTACCAGGCGCGCACCGTTGGTGGAGATCTCATAGGTACAGCAATTCTGGGACTCAATGCTGGTAACGTCAGGAAACACCTTCACCGGCACAGCCAGGTGCAGCCGCTTTTCATGCCGTTTGTTGGCCGCGGGCATAACGGCGGTGGCGCCGGAGGAGGCAAACGGGACACTTTCCTTGGGTTCCATAACTGTTCGAGTATCGCGGGTGGCTGACCTTTGGTCAATATTACTTTCGTTTGTGCAGCTTGAACGGATTCCTGCACCGCCCGCGTTTTCTGCATGTTGCAAAAAAACCAGTTACAATAGTTTCCTAGACCCTCCTTGCGAGACAAAACATGATTCATTTTCCCGTGCCTGAGGCCCTGACCTTCGATGACGTATTGCTTTTACCGGCGCACTCTGACGTGGTTCCCGCCGAGGTAAATACACAAACCCAGCTTTCGCGGAACATTCGTCTCAATATCCCGATTATCAGCGCCGCCATGGATACAGTGACCGAATCACGCCTGGCCATTGCCATTGCGCAGCAGGGCGGACTGGGCATTGTCCACCGCAATCTTTCCATTGAGCAGCAGGCGGACGAAGTGGACAAGGTGAAACGCTCAGAGAGCGGCATGATCATGGACCCCATCACGCTCTCGCCCGATCACAAGATTGCCGACGCGTTGGAACTGATGCGGCGCTACAAGATTTCCGGCGTTCCCGTTACCAAGAACAAGAAGCTCGTCGGCATCCTCACCAATCGCGATCTGCGTTTTGAAACCCGCACGGACATCCTGATCAGCAAAATCATGACCAAGGACAATCTGATCACGGTCCCCGTGGGCACCACTCTGGAAGATGCGGAGAAAATCCTGCATGAGCATCGCGTGGAAAAGCTGCTGGTGGTGGATGACAAGTACAACCTGAAAGGCCTGATTACGGTCAAGGACATCCAGAAGAAATTGAAATACCCCAACGCCGCCAAAGACGAACATGGACGGCTGCGCGTGGGAGCGGCCATCGGAGCCACGGGCGATTTCCTGGAACGCGCGCAGGAGATGGTGAAGACCAAAGTCGACGTGCTGGCCATTGACAGCGCTCACGGCCATTCCAGCCGCGTGATTGAAGCCATCAAAACGATCAAGGCGAAGCTGCCTGAAGTCGACTTGCTGGCCGGTAACGTGGGCACGCATGAAGGCGCGTGCGCGCTGGCCAAAGCCGGGGCTGACGCGGTGAAGGTCGGCATTGGGCCGGGCTCCATCTGCACCACGCGCGTCGTCACTGGCGCCGGTGTGCCGCAGATTACCGCGATTGCCGAAGCTGCGCGCGCCTGCCGCGATGCGTCGATTCCTGTGATTGCCGATGGCGGCATCAAGTTCTCCGGCGACATCAGCAAGGCCATCGCCGCGGGCGCCAGCGTGGTGATGATCGGCTCACTGTTTGCCGGCACGGAAGAGAGCCCCGGTGAAACCATTCTCTATCAGGGACGGTCGTTCAAGTCTTACCGCGGCATGGGTTCGCTTTCCGCCATGGCCTCCGGGTCGAGCGAACGTTACGCGCAGAGCGCTGACGATTCTTCTACTGACAACATGGCCATGCGCGATGGCGATCACGAAGGCAACCGCGTAGGCAAGCTGGTGCCGGAAGGCATTGAAGGACGCGTTCCGTATCGCGGCACGCTGGCGGAGATGGTCTACCAGCTTGTTGGCGGCGTGCGCTCCGGCATGGGCTACTGCGGCACCAGGTCCATTCCAGAGCTGCAACAGAAAGCCCGATTCATTCGCATCAGCGGCGCCGGACTGCGTGAGAGCCACGTGCATGATGTGATCATTACCCGCGAAGCTCCAAACTACAGGCTGGAATAGGCAGGATCGATTTGTCATCACCGGCCGTTCACGAATCCGTTCCCGCCGCAGTTCCGCGCAAAATATGGGCGTGGCTGCCTACGCTCATCTGGCTCGGCGTACTCGCTCTTTTTTCCACCGACTCATTTTCCGCGGAGCACACCGGCGGTCTACTGATGAAGGTCCTGCATGCGTTGTTCGGAAGGATATCCGCGCACCGGTTCCAGCAAATCCATTTCCTGGTCCGCAAGGCAGCACATTTTGGCAGCTACGGCCTGCTCGGCGTGTTT
>JBGPZS010000141.1:0-8716 GCA_041493865.1 Terriglobia bacterium | reverse complement strand
GCTCCCTGCATTATCTTTATCGACGAAATTGACGCCGTCGGACGCCATCGCGGCGCCGGTTTGGGCGGTGGGCACGACGAGCGCGAGCAAACCTTGAATCAACTGCTTGTCGAAATGGACGGGTTTGAATCCAACGAAGGCGTGATCCTGATCGCCGCAACCAACCGTCCCGATGTCCTTGATCCCGCCTTGCTGCGTCCGGGACGCTTTGACCGCCGTGTAGTGGTTCCGCTTCCCGATGTCCGTGGGCGCGAAGAGATTCTCCGCGTGCATACGCGCAAAATCCCGCTGGCCGATGATGTGGATCTCTCCATCCTGGCCCGCGGCACACCGGGCTTCTCCGGCGCCGAGATCTCCAACATGGTGAATGAAGCGGCGCTGAATGCGGCGCGCAATAACCGCAAATCCGTGCTGATGTATGACTTTGAGCTGGCCAAGGACAAGGTCCTGATGGGGGCGGAGCGTAAGAGCCTGCTGCTCACAGAAGAGGAAAAGAAGGTTACGGCCTATCACGAAGCCGGACACGCCATTGTGGCCGCGCTAATGCCCTTTGCCGATCCGCTGCACAAGGTCACCATCATTCCCAGAGGCATGGCGCTGGGCGTTACCATGCAGCTGCCGGAGACCGACAAACACAATTACACGCTGGACTACCTCAACACCCAGATTGCCGTAATGATGGGCGGACGCCTGGCGGAAGAGATCTTCCTCAACCAGATGTCCACCGGCGCCGGCAATGACATTGAGCGCGCCACGGAAATGTCGCGCAAGATGGTCTGTGAGTGGGGCATGAGCAGCCTGGGTCCGCTTACGTTTGGCAAGAAGGAAGAGCAGATCTTCCTGGGACGAGAGCTCGCGCAGCATCGCGACTTCAGCGAAGAAACAGCGCGAGAGATCGATTCCGAAGTTCGCCGGCTGGTAAACACGGGCTACGAAAAAGCCAAGAACATCATTCTGGAGAACCGCGAGGCGCTGGTCCGCATAGCTCTGGCCCTGCTGGAGCGCGAAGTACTGGATGCCAACGAGTTGAAGTTGATTCTTGAAGGCAAGCAGCTTCCCGCCCGCGTGATACCGCAAAAGGGCGATGACGGCGTGCAGCAGGTGCTTAAACCGGAACCCGGCAGAACGCCGGGAATGGCGCCTGGGAAACCATCGCCAGCATAGTTCAAAGAAAACCACCAACAAAGAGGGCAGCTTCGGCTGCCCCTTTTTTTTGCCGGATGCACGATTGCGCCGCCGCGCCCTGTAGAATCCTGCCACCGGTTTCAGGTAGCAATTGCATATTCGGTTTGCAAGGCGTATTTCTATGGAGCTCAAAAAATCACAGGAGGAAGTTCAACATGCTGAGCCGTAGACCCATTCTGGCCGTCGTTGTGGTTTTGCTGTCGTCTGCTGTGTTCATGGTTTCTGCTCTGGCGCAGGGGGCCGGGCAGCCGAAAAGCGGCCCTGCGGCGGAACAAGTCATTGCCATCCGTGCGGACAGCTTGATTGACGGCGTTGCAGCACAGGCGCGGCACAACGCGCTGATCGTGGTCAAGGGGAACAAGATTGAAAGCGTTACTGACGGTGGCAATCCGCCGGCGGGCGCCACCGTAATCAATTTGCCCGCAGGCGTGACGGTGCTGCCCGGCTTGATTGATACGCATACCCACATTTTTCTTCAGGGCGAGGACCCGGCTGAGGGCGGATATGACGTCCAGTTGTTGAAACACCCTTCGTCCTACCGGGCGGCGCGGGCTGCGGTGGCGGCGCGGCGCGCGCTGGAACAGGGCTTTACCACGCTGCGCGACGTGGAGACGGAAGGCGCGGGCTATGGTGACGTAGGCATTAAAGAAGCCATCAACGCCGGCTTTATCCCTGGACCGCGGTTGTTTGTGGTCACGCGCGCCATTTCGGTGACGGGCGGGTACCCGCTGGAAGGCTATAACCCTGACGTGGTGGTGCCCAAGGGCGCTCAACTGGGCGACGGGCCGGTGCAGCTGCGCAAGATCGCGCGCGAGCAGCTGGAGAATGGCGCTGACTGGCTCAAGATCTATATGACGCATCGCTCATGGGTAGACAAGCAGGGCCATCTGGTCTCACAGCCTACGCTGACGGTGGAAGAGTTGAAGGCGGTGGTTGACGAAGCGCACGGACAGCAGAAGAAGGTAGCGTGCCACGCCTACAGCGGGATTGGGCTGCATCGAGCCCTGGATGGCGGGTGTGATTCCATTGAGCACGGCCTGTCGCTGGACGATGCGGCAATCGCGCAAATGCTGAAGCAGGACACATGGCTGGTGCCGACCATCGGCGTCTATTACACAGACTGGTCGCCGGAAAACACAGACGACGGCAAGCGCGACCGCGCGCGCGCCAGTGAGCACGAAGTCTCATTCAGGAAAGCCCTGAAAGCTGGGGTGAAAATTGCCTTCGGCACGGACATGGGCGGCATCCCCTGGACGGAGCCCATCGCGAACGAATTCGGCTTCATGGTGAAGTTCGGCATGTCTCCCATGGATGCCATCAAGTCGGCCACCTCGACCGCCGCCAATTTGCTGGAAATGAAGGGAGACATTGGCGTGATCGCGCCGGGAGCGTTTGCGGACATAGTGGCCGTGCAGGGCGACCCGCTGGCCAATATCGAAGCCTTGAAGAACGCGACGTTTGTAATGAAGGATGGAAAAATATTCAAACAGTAGAACGATTTGGTCCGGAGATCGCGGAATTGCCAAAATTGAAAAACAAGGAGAAGGTAAATCAGGATGAAAAACAGCGGGTCGTCTTCTGTAGCAATGGCAGTGGCGCGGATTGTGGTGGGGATCATGTTTCTGTTCTTCGCGCAGTACAAACTGCTGGGCCGCGAATTTGCTCACGGCGGTTACGAGAAATATGTGACCGGATATGTGCAGGAAAGCGCCGTCAGCGTCTACAAGCCTTTTCTACGCGCAACTTTGAAATATCCGGTGGCTTCAGCCTATGCCGTAGCGGTGGCGGAATTGCTGATTGGCCTTTCCATGGTGCTGGGATTCTGGGTGCGGCCCTTTGCTATTGCCGGCGCGCTATTCATGTTCAACCTTCTCCTTTCCACATGGGTCCTGCCGCAGGGCGTGCCCGTATGGCGCTACTTTGGCAATGAGCTGGATAACATTGGATTGCTGTTGCTGTTCATCCTGTTTTTCGCCCACAACGCAGGCCAGACTCTTGGGCTAGACAAGGGAAAATAAAACCGCCATGCCAGCGGCACGGGCTGCCTGATGGTCAAGAATGTGTCTGGCTCTTGGTCTGAGGAGCGGATCAGGCCTGGCCGCCTGGAAGGCTCGCAGCCATGTATTCGATCTCGTCACGTTGCCTGACGGTTGAAAGCTTCTTCTGCAGCTCGGCCACGGCTTTGCGCAGCTCTTCCAATTCCTTTACTGATCGAGCGGACTTCCAGCAGTCGAAATCGGCCGCTAAAGTCTGGCAGATAGTAACCAGAACGCGGCAGGCATCCATGCGGGCCGACTGGGGAATGCTCTTCGACTCGTTGTGCGCCGGCGTCACCATCGGCAATGGGTGTTGCGGCGGAGCGGGTACCTGTTGCTCGTCCCATACTTTCTGTTTCAGCTTCTGCAGCGCTTGCAGGACCTTACGCTGGTTTTCCGCCGAGATCTTGTGGAACGCTATGTCCATTCCCACACGGGGAGTACTGGTGTTTACCACGCCCGCGGTTTCTATATGAATGCCTTCCACCTTGGCCTCGATCGTCACGACCGTGCTCAGAGGCAGTGTGGTGATGGTTTCCACGTACAAACCGCCAACATGGATGGCTTTGAGATGGACGCGGACAGGGTAGTTGGATCCTGGCGCCCGAAGCGTTGCCCCGCCGCTGCACTCGTACCGTGCGTGGTCCGGGTCTTCGGTCACGGCCAGCAGCCCTCGGGTCGCGGCTGTCCCGGTACGAAGCTCACGCGCATCAATGGCAATATCGGGTGCGTCGGGAGGAAGCTGAATGCCCCAGATGGACTTGTTCGGATCGAGGCCGCGGATGCCGGCTTGTCCTGCCAATGTGCCAGCCGGCGCGCCCATCCAGTGCACCTGGAACTTCGCTTTTACCGCGCCGCGCTGGATTTCAATTACTTCACCAGGTTCAAGCAGCACGCCAAGCCCTCCCAGACGCGCCGAAACCTCCGTCACATCCAGAGTATGGGCAAGCTGCCTCTCTTCTCCGTTGCGCCGTATCACCGTGACAGGAAGGACGACCTTTCTGCGAAGCTTACCCCGTTTTGACATAGTAAGTTCCTGCTTCCTGAGGCAAAGGCGGCAAGGTCTCTGCGCCCAGTCGGAAAAATTGAGGGTACCTTCTGTTCATTAAGGGTAATTGACCTTTAGGCCAATGCGAAAGGTGACCAAAGTAACAAAAAACAGTGTCTTTAGTAATGAATAGCTCTAATGTGGCTAGACAAGTTTCGCCGGATCTCGGGAAAGTGGCTGCCGTAAGCGATCGGAAATGCCAGCTCCGGGCAAAGCGGCAGCTTTGACCTGTAAAATACTGATTAGACAATGTTGCAGTGCACCGAACAATACGATGTGGTCATTGTGGGCGCCGGTCACGCCGGCTGCGAAGCTGCCATGGCCGCGGCCCGCATGGGGCTCAAGACAGCTTTGTTCACGCTCAACGTCGACTTGATTGCCCAGATGTCGTGCAATCCTGCCGTGGGCGGAATTGCCAAGGGCCATCTGGTGCGCGAAGTGGATGCCCTGGGCGGAATCATGGGCGAAGTTACTGACGCGGTGGGAATCCAGTTTCGCTTACTCAACACTTCCCGCGGACCCGCCGTATGGTCACCGCGTGCGCAGTGTGACAAGCAGCAGTACCGCCTCAAGATGCGCGAGGTCCTGGAGAGCCAGCCCAATCTCTTTATCAAGCAGGCGGAAGTTGCGGAATTGATCGTGGAGGATGCAACGGCAGAGAATCCACCACGGAGACACCCACCCCAGCAAGCCAAAACCGGGCTTGCCGGGGGCCCCGGACACGGAGACACGGAGAAAAACAATTCCGATCGAGAGGCTCTTGAACCTCAATTGCCTTCCTCCGTGCCTCCGTGCCTCCGTGGCAGGTGTTCTGTCGCCAGGGGCATTCGTCTGCGCGATGGCCGCACCGTAGGCGCAGAGGCCATCATCATCACCACGGGAACTTTTCTTAACGGGCTGATCCACTGCGGTGAACAGACGTATCCTGCCGGACGCAGCGGTGAGCCGCCGGCACAGCTTCTGGGCGAGTCGCTCAAGCTGCTCGGCCTGCGTGGCTGCCGTCTGAAGACGGGCACGCCGCCGCGCCTGGACGGCCGCAGCATTGACTGGAAGCGTTTTGAGGTCCAGCCGGGCGACGCAGATCCCACGCCCTTCAGCTTCCGCACAAAGCGGATCACGCAGAAGCAGGTGCCGTGTTATATCGCTTTCACCACGGCCGAGACGCACCGCATCATCAAGGAGAACGTCCATCGTTCGCCCATGTATTCAGGCCAGATACAGAGCATTGGCCCGCGCTACTGTCCCAGCATTGAGGACAAGATCGTCAAGTTTCCGGACAAGACGACGCACCAGCTCTTCCTGGAACCTGAGGGCCTGAACACGCACGAGATTTACGTCAACGGCATGAGTACATCCATGCCCATCGATGTGCAGCTTGCCGTCATCAAGTCCATTCCAGGCCTGGAAACCGCGGAAATGCTGCGGCCGGGATACGCCATTGAGTATGACTCCATTGACCCCACGGAGCTGGAGCGCACGCTGGAAACAAAGAAAATCGGCCGGCTTTTTCTCGCCGGACAGATCAATGGGACTTCCGGCTATGAAGAAGCCGCATGCCAGGGTCTGATGGCGGGCATCAATGCTGCCCTGAAGATCAAGCGCGAGCCGCCGCTGGTGCTGGGCCGCACTGAAGCCTACACGGCCATCCTGATCGACGATCTCATCAGCAAAGGCACGAACGAACCGTACCGGATGTTCACCTCGCGCGCGGAGTTCCGGCTGCATCTGCGCATCGATAACGCGGACCGGCGTCTCACGCCGACGGGCGCCGTGTGGGACTGATCGGCGACCACGCATGGGCCGACTATCTGGCCAAGGAAGAACGGGCGCAGAAGCTGGCAGCGTTCCTGGAGAAGACCCGTGTGTCGAGCGACTTACTGGAAAAGATTGGACGGGCACAACAGGAGCGGCTGGCAGTGCAGAGCACGCCAAATGCCGGCAGTACAGACGAAGCCAACGAGCCTTCAGATTCGCAGGCGGCAGCTTCGTCGGCAACCGGGGGCAATCTGTCGAGCGCTCTCGGTGCGCCGCTGACGCAGTTGCTCAAGCGTCCCCAGATCGTGATTGAAGACCTGGCAGCGGTGGTTCGCGAGGGGTATCCGGAGTTTTTTGCCGAGATTGCTGCTGCCGCGGAAGTGCCCGCGGATTCGAGACAAGTATCAGGGCATGAGCAGCCCATGCCTTTAGGCATCGGTGAGCGCAACGAAAAGGACCAAACAAGCGTCGACCCTTCGGGCTTCAGCCCGTGGAAGCTCTCTGCCGCCGCCCGCAATGAGATGAAGACCGTGGAGACCGAGATCAAGTACGCCGGCTATCTTGACCAGCAGCGCAAGTCGATTGAGCGCCTCAAGAAAGCCGAGCAGCGGGTGATTCCAGAATGGTTTGACTACGGCAAGGTCAGCGGGCTCTCACGCGAGATGAATGAAAAGCTGCAGCGCGTACGTCCGCGGACATTGGGCCATGCTTCGCGCATTCCCGGGGTCACTCCGGCTGCGGTCTCGTTGATCAATGTGTATATCGAGATCCAGGCGAAACGATTTGCGCAAGCGGCGCAGAGCGCAGGGTAACCGTATGGCTTCACCTAAGAAGAAAGTTGCGCAACCAATTGATCATCAGGTGCGGATGGGGCACGTGCACTTGAAGGTTGCCGACCTGGAGCGGGCGATTGGCTTCTACCGCGATGTGCTTGGCTTTGAACTCATGCAGAGAATGGGAGAAGAGGCCGCGTTCCTCTCCGCCGGCGGTTATCACCATCACATCGCGCTAAATACATGGGAGAGCCTGGACGGCCCACCGCCACCTGGCGGCTCCACCGGACTTTACCACCACGCCATTGTCTATCCCAGCCGCCCGGCGCTGGCGGATGCGTTGCGGCGGCTGATCGCGGCCGGCATTAGGCTTGAAGGCGCTTCCGATCACGGGGTGAGTGAGTCCCTGTACTTGCGTGATCCTGATGGCAACGGCGTAGAGCTGTATTGTGATCGACCCAAAGAGATGTGGCCCTATACGGCGGACGGACGTTTGGCCATGTTCACGCGACGGTTGGACCTTAAAGCGTTGCTGGGCGAATTGCCTGTCACAGGTCAGGCGGAGATCGGAACAACCAGGGACCTGTAAGCTGCCTCAATCACGGCGTCTTCTTTGCGGATGCAGATGAGCGTTCGCGTTCGATCATTGGCTGCAGATAAAGAAAAACTTGATGCCGTTCCTGTTCGTTTTTCAGGCGGGTTGCCAATCGCGTCTCAGGATCTTTATTTTTTGCCAGGCGCGCCAGCAGTGTGGTTCCGTCGGGCAGTTTCTTGCTGCCGTCCGCATCATGGCATTGTCCGCACTGACTGGTGAAAACTGTCTTGCCTTGATCGTTGGGAACCGAGGCAGCCGCCGGGCTTTGCCCGACGCCCTGCCACGGAAGGAGCATGGCAATCATCCCTGCGAGAAGAATTGATTTCACTTGCCACCGCCTGCGGCCGATATCCAGCAGTTGCGCCGGAACCGCCCAAAGGTATTGTAGTCCTGAAGGCAAGTCGCGCCAGCCTAGTGACGATTGGTTAGGAATCCCAGCCCATGTTCTGGAAAAAACCGGCCCGGCTAAACACGTCTTTTGAATAGTTCCTGCCGGTCGTGAAAAAGTCTATATCGTGCCCCTCGCGAATGGCGGTGAGCACGTTCCCGGCCCCGCAGTTATAACCAGCAATTGCTGCTTGAAGCAGGTTACGGCCGGTCAGGGACGTCTTCCGTCCCAGCAGGGCAATATTCGATTTGAGCACGTTACAACCGAAGTTGATGTTGGCCTCAGGGTCTCGCCAGTTGCCGGTGCGAGCAAACGGAAAGGCGTCGAAATCGATCTGCATCAATCCGCGCCCATAACCTCCATCCGGAGGCAGAGCGGCGGTGCGGAACGCCGTTGGGAACTTTCGTGCCGCAAAGTCGCCCGTGCCGGCCGGTCCCGTGGGCCGATTGGAGATACCCCAGCCTGATTCGCGTGAACCAATACCGCCAATTACAACAGAAGGGACGCCAATTCCCTGTGCCCCGGCATCAATGAGCGTCTTGAATTTGAGGGCCTCAGCGAATTCCGCGCGCATCGCCACGTTGCTTCCGGAAATTGTGGTCGGAAAAGTGGCGGAGGGATCGGGCGGCTCTGTGTCAGCCAACCCAGCCCAGGTTTGCGGTCCGACGATCCCGTCAGGAAGCAGACCATGGTCCAGTTGAAACTGTCGTACGGCAGCCTCGGTTTCACTTCCGAAGGTCCCATCCACTTGCACGCCGAAGCCGAAGCGGTTGAGGTCTGTTTGCAGCTCCTTCACGTCGTCCTGTAATTGAGGTGAAGTATCTTCCTTGCCATCGAAGAGGCGCAGCAGCGGATGATTCATGTGAATTTCTCTCTAGTGTTCACAGTTATGGCCAACGCGTGCCGAAGGGCGCCGGCTTTGCTTGGTATTAGCTG
>JBGPZS010000068.1:0-11875 GCA_041493865.1 Terriglobia bacterium | reverse complement strand
TCAGGGCCGCAATATGTCGTGAATGATATCGACGATCCGCTGCGTGCGCCGGTCGAGAATCATAATGTCCACTCCAAGAGTGACCCTGCGATAGGTATCCGGCAGCCGCGGCAGGCGGCGTTCCAGGTCGTCGGGGAACGGTTGCACCCGCTTCTGCAAGCCCGGCGGCAAAGTGCCATCGCGCTCCAGGTGTTTCTGCAGTCCCGGAGGCAGGTTCCCATCGCGCTTGGCCAGCCCCGGAGGCAGGTTTGAGTTGCGGTCATGGTAGTAGCCGTGGATCACATCGCGATCATGGACGCTGAACACCACGCGGATTCCGCCCTTGCTGTCGCGGTCCTGTCCGCGATCGTCGTCATCCTGATCAGCGTGTTTGTTGTGGCCTTTGCCTTTTCCGTTGCCCTGGCCTTGACCAGCTTGTGGCAACGCTGTCATTAAGATCAGGCCGCACACCGTCGCCGTTAGAATTCGTTGCAGCATCGTCCGCCTCCGCAGATTGCAAGTTCCTGTTGCCTTAACCATACTTCAAAATTGCCAGGGTTGAAATAACACGTTAGGGAACGGCCCTTCGGCCTCCGCACGGGCTTTGGGGCGCATCCAACGGCTATAATCCCGCCGGACGAAAATGCTGCAACGTGTTCGACAGACCGCTGAATGGCTGCTGGGACCGGAAGCTCCGGACGAAGGCCCGCGAACGCACCTGCTGCCCCGCTGGATTTTCCTCCGCGCCCTCGGCCTCATTTATTTTTCCGCTTTCTACTCCCTCATTTTTCAAATCAAAGGCCTGATTGGTCCGCATGGCATCCTTCCCGCCCAGGAGTTCCTGTCTGACGTCGCCAATTACTATCCCGGCCTGCAGCGATTCTGGTTCGCTCCCACCCTCTTTTGGTTCGGCCCCGGAAATCATGCATTGATGCTGATCTGCTGGCTGGGCTTGCTCGCTTCCATTGCCGTCATCTTGAATCTCTGGCCGCGTGGCGCATTGGCCGTCTGCCTGATTTGTTTTCTCTCCTTCGTCGCGGCGGCGCAGGATTTTTCCGGCTACCAGTCTGACGGCATGCTGCTGGAAGCGGGCTTCATCTCTCTGTTCTTCGCGCCTCGCGGCTTGCGGCCCGGCTTGGGTGCGGCGCATGCTCCTTCGCGGCTCAGCTTGTTTCTCCTGCGCTGGGAATGGTTCCGCATCTACTTTGAATCCGGCGTGGTCAAGCTGTTAAGCGGTGACTACTCATGGCGCCACCTGACAGCCATGGATGACTACTACCAGAACGGCCCGCTGCCCACGTGGATCGGCTGGTATGTGCAGCAGCTCCCGCACTGGTTTCACGCCGCCACCGCCTTCATGACGCTGGCCGCCGAGCTTGGCCTGGTCTGGATGCTCTTCCTGCCTCGCCGTTTCAGGACCATCTGTTTCCTGATCGTCACGCCGTTTCAGATGGGAATCATCTTTACGGCGAATTACACGTTTCTGAACTACCTTGTGCTCTCGCTGGGCTTTCTGCTGCTCGATGACGGCTTTGTGCGTTCCGTGCTGCCGCTGCGTTGGAAAAAATGGGGGATGTACGAGTCGCCGGCGGCCACTGGAACGCCCCACGCGCCGTTACGTACTGCTCCGTGGCTGCGTCCAGTCTGGCGCGGCGTGGCCGCTCTCTATCTGGGCTGGATCTTGTTCGCCACCACGGCATTGCTCTTCGCCATTGTTCCCCGCATGCCCCGCCTTCCTCTCGGCCCGGCGCGCGCGCTGGAGCCGTTTCGCATCGCCAACCAATACGGCTTGTTCGCGGTAATGACCCATGAGCGCTATGAGATCGAGTTCCAGGGATCGAACGATGGACAAAACTGGACCGCCTATCCTTTCCGCTACAAGCCGCAGGACGTGCGCCAGGCCCCAGGCATTTACGCGCCTTACCAGCCGCGCTTTGACTGGGACCTGTGGTTTGCCTCGCTCAGCAACTGGCGCAACTATCCGTTCGTGGTGCAGACGGAGAAGCAGTTGCTGGAGAGCGAGCCGGACGTGCTGGCGCTCTTTGCCGGCAATCCATTCGAGAACGCGCCGCCCAGGAAAGTGCGCGCGGTGATCTGGCAGTACTGGTTCACCGGTCCCGCCACAAAACGCAAAGAAGGGACCTGGTGGCGCCGGGAATTGTTAGGCGTCTACGCGCCGGTGCTGGAACGAACGCCGGAAGGCAGGATCGTGATGAGCCAGTAAGCGCTACTCCAGCGCCCGGTCACTGGCATTTGCCGGACGGCTCTCCGAGGTAACGCGGATCACGGCTGTGTCGTCAGTGAACAAACTGTGCAAGCCATTGCCCCAGGGTTGCGGCGTTGCCGTGATTTGGTAGTGCTCTTGATCGATGCGCTGGTAACGGAACTCGTAGCCATTCTTGATCACTGGTTCCTGCAGAAACATTTGCTCAATCAGCATCGCATGGTCCGGCGTTGCTTCCTGGTTCTCGCGTCCGGATAGCGCCTGCAGGCTTGCAGGGCAGCCCTGGTCGGGATAAGTGGTGGTGTAAGTGACCAGCGCGGTGTTCAGCATTCGCAGTGTGGAGGCTGCCGCTTGCTCCGGGGCTTGTTCTTGTGGTTCTTCCTTCCGCAGAAACACTTCTTCAAGGTCTCGCTTCTGCCATTGCCCCGCCTGAATCACGCGCC
This sequence comes from Terriglobia bacterium, assembly GCA_041493865.1. Classification (GTDB taxonomy): domain Bacteria; phylum Acidobacteriota; class Terriglobia; order Terriglobales; family Acidobacteriaceae; genus Angelobacter. The sequence continues at coordinate 9,229 of JBGPZS010000068.1, read as the reverse complement.
ATTCACCGCCCTCAAAGCGCATTCCGATAAAAATCGATTCCGTGCGTCGCTGGTCTTTCATTTCCAACTCAACTAGTGCATCCGGCCCGGAAGTGTAGGTATTCTTGAATGTGATGAGGACTTTCTCTTGCCCGTCTTTCTCTAACAGCACCCACCCATCGCCATCGTCATTCCTGGTCAGCTTTCCGCCCTCGCGCTCCAACTGCTTGCTCACAAGTAGTTTCTCGGCCAACGCCGCTTTCTCTTTTGCGGGAAGCTTCTGCAGGTATTCCTCTACCTTCACCGGCAGGTGCTTGATCACGGTGTCAGCCTTTTCGGCTGTGGCGATTTCCTCCAGCGCCTCCTGCGGCGACGCTTGCACCGCCCTTGCAGGAGTGAATACACAAACCAGGAAAACCACCAGGCAATAGCTGCTTTTGACTTTCATCATCGCACCATTCTGAGCTTAGGCCGCTGTTGTCGGTAGACACCATGCGGCCCTTGCTTGTTCCAGCAACTCACGCCAACACCTGTTGGTAGGCTATTTCGCGATCACCCCGCACGCGATCCGGTCGCCTGAGTTGCCGGAGGGATCGGTCTTGTTGTCATCCGCCTTGGCGTGGATGACCAGCGCGGTTCCGCCGCCGGAGAAGACCGAATTCGCGCCGTCTCCCAGGCTGACGCCCTTGGCAACCACGGTGGCTTTGGATTTTCCTTTGACATCCACGACAAAATTGGGGATGTCGCCGGCGTGCGGGCCGTCAGGGCTCTCTAAGCCATGCTTCTTTGCCTCAGGATTGAAATGCGGACCAGCCGACTTGAAGTCAGGCCCTTCGCATTTAGCGGCCTGATGGATGTGAATGCCGTGATCGCCCGGCGTTAGATCGTGAACGTTCAGCTTGATGGCTACTCCAACCGCCGACTGCTGCAGCAGGGCCGTGCCCACGCTCTTGCCCTGGCCGTTTTGCAGGTTCACAACTTTAGAAGGCGATTTGCCGCCTTTGGCCCATGCTGCCGTCATGATGAGCAATAGCGCAACAAGCAGTAAAACCGGCTTGAGCAATGGTGTTTTTGCTTCCTGTTTTGCGTCCTGAAGATTTCTCATGTTGTCTCCCTCGCTAGCCGATTGTACTCGTCCGGGCATCCGCAGCCCAAGCAGAGCCGCAAAAACACTCGTCCATCGCGATGCTACAATAGATAGATAGCATGCCGGTAGAGAACCTCACAGTAGCGCCTCCGCAGGAAAAATCTGCACCCCGCCAGGGCCCCTTGAAGGTCGGCTTTGTCAGCCTCGGCTGCCCCAAGAACCTCGTCGACAGCGAAGTGATGATGGGCATGCTGCAGACCGGCGGCGCACAGATTACGTCGAAAGCCGAAGACGCCGACGTGATCGTGGTGAATACCTGCTCCTTCATTGACTCGGCCAAGCAGGAGTCGGTCAATACCATCCTAGAGATGGCGCAGCACAAGACCAGCGGCAAGGCGCAGAAGCTGATCGTCGCCGGCTGCCTGGTGGAGCGCTATCGCACGGAGATCCGGAAAAACATTCCTGAAGTGGATGCCGTGGTCGGCACCGGCGAACTGGAAGCGATTCTGGCGGCGGCAGGAATCAATACGGGTAGCGCTCCGGCTGAAGCTTCGCCGTTCGTGATCCTGAACCATTCATCGAACAGCCAGGCGTTGAAATCGGGCATGCCGGCGCGGGCTGAAGGGCTGGCGCGCGAGCAGAGCGGGCGCTTCTCCCGCGCGGAATGGGATGGCGCCATCGCCGACCTGCCCAACTATCTCTACGACGAAACCACGCCGCGCGTGCTGGCCACTCCCAAGGCCTCGGCTTACATCAAGATTGCCGAGGGCTGCGACCATCCTTGCGGCTTCTGCATTATTCCTCAGCTTCGCGGCAAGTTCCGCTCACGGCATTTTGAATCGGTCATCGCCGAGGCAGCTCGCCTGGCCGCCAATGGCGTGCGTGAAATTACGCTGATCGGCCAGGACACCACCTGTTACGGCGAAGATCTCGGCCTGAAAGACGGCCTTGCTCTGCTGCTGGAGCGGCTGGCGCAGATTGAAGCGCTGCGCTGGGTGCGCTTCCTCTACGCCTACCCCAACAAGATCACCGGCAAGCTGCTGGAGACCATTGCGCGCAACGAAAAGATCTGTTCGTACATCGATGTCCCGTTGCAGCATGCTGCGGCTGGGGTGCTCAAGCGCATGAAGCGCGGCGCCGGCGCGGAGATTTTTCTGAAATCGATTGAGAAGATGCGCCGCACCATCCCCAGCCTCACGGTGCGAACCTCGTTTATCGTCGGCTTTCCCGGTGAAACCGAAAAAGACTTTGCCGAGCTTTGCGAGTTTGTCCAGGCCGCGCAATTTGACTGGCTGGGCGTCTTCAGCTACTCCGACGAAGACGGCTCCGCTGCGTACCACCTGGGCGATAAAGTTCCCCTGCGCGAGATTGAGCGGCGGCGCAAGAAGCTGATGCAGATCCAGCGCCAGATCAGCAAGAAGAACAAGCGCAAGCTGGTGGGACGGGAATTCGACGTGCTGGCTCTTGGTCCTTCGGAAGAAACCGATTTGCTGTGGGAAGGCCGCGCTGAGATGCACGCCCCGGAGATCGACGGCAAATTGTTTATCAACGATTTTGGCGGCCACGATGAACTCGTCCCGGGCACTTTCTATCGCTGTGAGATTACGGAAGCGCACGACTATGACCTGGTGGCGCGGATCGTTGGTTAGAAGATCGTTGGTTAGAAGATCATTGGCTAACGAATCATGGGCTAGAGGATCGTTGGCCAGGGCTCTGTCATCTAATCTGTATGGCAAAGAAGAAAACACGGTCGCTTCGTTGCCCCACCTGCCGCACTTTGGTGACGAGTGGAAGCGAGAACTTCCCTTTTTGCAGCGACCGCTGCCGCCTGATCGATCTGGGGAAATGGGCCAGCGGGGCCTACGTGATCTCCACCAAGATCAACGATCCTGAGGAACTGGAAAATATCGCGGAAGAGCAGTCGCGGCAGAAGCCGGAGTCCGACGGTCATTCTTCAAACAAGCACTAGCTTCAAGGCAAGCACTCACTCGCAGCGCAGCGCCACATTCGGGTCCACCCGCGTTGCGCGCAAAGACGGCACATAACACGCGATCAGGATGAACACGAGCACCGCCGCTGCCACGAAAAAGAAGGTCCACAAGTCTGTTGGGCTGACTTGGTAGAGCAATGACGCCATGATGCGCGTCAGCGCAAACGCACCAATCACGCCGGCGGCGACTCCGGCAATCGCCATTCTTGCGCCATGCGCGACGATCATGCGCATCACGTCGGCCCGCCTGGCGCCCAGGGCCATGCGTATGCCGATCTCGCGCGTGCGCTGCGCCACCAGGTAAGCCATCACGCCATAAACTCCCACCGCGGCCAGCGTGAGTGCGAGCCCGGCGAATGCCCCGAGCAGCCACATGTCAAAACGGCGCAGCGATCCCGCATCCGCCAGCATCTCTTCCACCGCCTTCACCTGGTAGACAGGAATGGTCTTATCAACCTCGGCCACGGCATGGCGGACGGAATCAAGCAACCCGACTTCACCTCCGGCAGTGCGCACAGTCACCGTCATGAAGCCTTCAAGCAGGCCGATCATACTTTTTGGCACCTGCGTGTAGTTGTAGTAGGCCGTGGGCTCAATATCCACGTCCAGGGCCCAATGGCGAACGTCGGCGGCAACGCCCACCACGGTGTACCACGGCGCGTCAGCGATGTTGGGCCGCAGGCTCCTGCCAATCGGATCCTGTTTGGGCCAATAGCGCTCTGCCAGGCTCTGGCTCACGATCACAACAGGCTGAGAGGTGGCGGCATCATCAGCCGTAAATTCGCGGCCTCGAAGCAGCGGGGTTTGAAAGCCACGAAAATAATCCGGCCCGATGATACGCAGGCGCGTCACGATCTGGCCGTCCGTCACTTGCGGGCTTTTGCCGTCCACCGCCACCGGCATCGACGGGTCGGTGCCGCTCATGGGGACGTCGCGGGCCAGCACCGCCGACTGCACTCCCGGCAGCGCGCCCACCTTTTCCGCCACCTGCTGATAAAAGATGTAAGGCTGGCTTTTGAGCCGGGCCGGAGCGGAGATACGGAACGTGAGCAGTCCGCGCGGATTGAATCCGGGCTCCACTTTGCTTACCTTCCAGAGACTCTTGAGTGACAGCCCGGCGCCAATGAGCAGAATCGAGGCCAGTGCTGTTTCAGCGACAACCAGCACCGTCCGGTGGCGGCCGCCGGAACGGCCGGCGCTGCGCGAGGCTTCGCGCAAGGCATTGCTCACGTCCACGCGCGACGTGGAAAGCGCGGGCGCAATCCCAAACAGAATTCCCACCGCCAGGCAGATCACGAGTGTGAACCCGAGCACTGAAGTATTGATGGCGATGGCTTCAACGTGCGGAATGCTCGACGGATTCAGCGCCACCAGCATCCGCAGCGCGCCAACAGCCAGCAACAGTCCCGCGATGCCGCCCAGCAGCGCGAGCAAGAGGCTTTCTGTGAGCAACTGGCGCACCACGCGTGAGCGCTGCGCGCCCACGGCCGTGCGAATCGACATCTCCAGCCGGCGCGCCGTGCCGCGGGCAAGCAGAAGGTTGGCCACGTTGGAGCAGGCGATCAACAGGACAAATCCCACCGATCCCATCAGCAGCAGTAGCGGCGTCTTGACGCCGGAGGTAATCACGTCCTGATAGGTCTGCAGCTGCACTCCAAAGCCGGCGTCGCCATTGGGATCATCTTTGTGCAGTCGCGCGGTAATCGCATCCACTGCGCTCTGCGACTGCTTAAGCGTTTCTCCCGGGCCGAGGCGCACCAGACCAAGGATCCAATGCACCGTGCGCGACCCCGCGGCGGCGTCTTGCGTCTGGAGTTGCAGGGGCTCGAAAAACTGTTCCGTATCGCTGAACATGTGGAAGCCCGGAGGCATAATTCCGATCACGGTATAGGGAGCACCATCAAGATCGATCTTGCTGCCCACGATGTTGCGGTCGGACAGGAAGCGCGTCTTCCACAATGTGTCACTCAGCAGAACAACCTTGCCGGAGCCAGGGCGGTCTTCTTCCGCGGTGAACGGCCGGCCTAGCGCGGGAGGAACTCCGAACACAGAGAAAACTTCCGCAGTCGCTTTCCATCCGGTGATCCGCTCTACCGGTTCGCCCGTCCCCAGGGTGTGGCCCTCACCTACAACAGCGGCCATCTGCGCCAGCGGGCCAGTTTGGCGTTTCCACTCCAGCCACGCGGGAGTAGAGAAGACGTTTTTGTTGCCATTCGGCTGCGTTTGCCAGACCACGGTCACGCGCGAAGGCTCCCGAAACGGCGGCGTTTGCAGCAGGACGCCGTCGATCACGCTGAACATGGCGGTATTGGCGCCAATGCCCAATGCCAGCGTGAACACCGCAAGCGCGGCGAAACCCGGAGATTTGCGCAGCATCCGGACCCCGTAGCGCAGGTCCTGCCATAGCTGTTCCAGCAGAACTCCGGCGCGGGCTTCGCGGACCTCGGCTCGGACCTGCTCTGCGCCACCGATCTCAAGCATGGCCGCGCGTCGGGCTGCATCCGGCGGCATGCCTCCGGCTACGTACTCGTCGGCCAGAAGTTGCACGTGAGAATGAATCTCCGCGCTGAGATCGCGATCAGCCTGGTTTCGCTGGAAGAGGTTGCGCAGCAATGCTAAGAGACGGTTGGCCATGTGAAACTCCTGCCCTAAAACTTTAGGTGGCGCGCAAGGCGCGCGTGATTGCCAGAGAGATGCGCTCCCAGTTTTCGGTTTCAGCCGTCAACTGCCGTTTGCCGGCCGCGGTGAGCTGGTAATACTTGGCACGGCGGTTCTTTTCCGAATCGTTCCAGCGCGAAACCAGCCATCCTTTTTCTTCCAGCCGGTGCAGTGCCGTATAAAGCGAACCCGGACGGACGTCGAAGGTGCCGCGCGTGATCTGATGGATGCGCCGGGAGATGCCGAGCCCGTGGTTGGCTTCCAGCTTGAGCGCGTTCAGTACCAGCATGTCCAGCGTTCCCTGCAACAGCTCAATCCTGCTCATGGTTTTTCTTTCATATCGATTGTCGATATCATGACCAGAGTATCGCCGCTTGGTGTATCGAATGTCAATGGGAACGATGCGAGACTCAGGGTGGCTTGTTCCACCTCCTTCTCAAATACACAATTATCGTGTACACTAGTTACGTATGAAAAACATTACTCTCAGCGCCGACGAAGACCTGATCGAGCAGGCCCGGCTTGTAGCCCGATCCCAGCGCAAGACCCTCAACGCGGCTTTCCGGGAATGGCTTGCCCAGTTTGCCGGTCTCACTGGAAGCGCGCAGGAAGCGGAGTTGCTGATGAAACGCTTGCGCCACGTCAAGGCTGGCCGGCGGTTTACACGGGACGAAATGAATGAAAGATAGGTTCTTCCTCGATACCAATATCTTTGCGTATTCATTTGATACAAGCGCTACGAGTAAATTGCGGCGGGCGCAGCAGCTCATTCTTCAGGGCATCACGACACGTAAGGGAGTTGTGAGTTACCAGGTAGTTCAGGAATTCTTCAATCTTGCGCTGCGCAAGTTTGCACAGCCCATGACCGCCGTTGAAGCGGAGCAGTATTTGCATACTGTCTTTAGGCCATTGTTGGCTGTCCAATCGTCGCAGGCACTCTTCTCCCAAGCCTTCCGCTTGAAAGAGAGACACCACTTGTCCTGGTACGATTCATTGATCGTGATCGCGGCACTGGAAAGCCAGTGCACGGTACTGTATAGCGAAGATATGCAGCATGGACAGCGATTCGGCGACCTCCAGATCAAAAACCCTTTTCTGTAAGCTTGCTTACTTCTGAGACCATGTCATTGTCAAATACCGGCAGCGTTCCCAAATCCCGCTTCTCCTGGCTGATCGCCACCTTCTTCGGCATCGGGCATCTGCAGCCGGGGGCGGGGACATGGGCCGCGGCGGTCACAGTCCTGCTCTGGTGGGCGGCGAGCCATTGGCTCCCGTCAGGGTGGCTGCTTCCTGTGGCCGTGGTGGTTTCAGCACTGATTACCGTGGCCGGTATTCCGCCTTCCACCGTGGTAGCGCGCGAAAGCGGGATCAAAGACCCGGGATTCGTGGTGATTGATGAGGTCGCTGGGCAGATGATTGCCCTGATCGGCGTTCCGGTGCATTGGAAATACCTGCTGGCGGGTTTTATACTCTTTCGTAGCTTTGACATAGCGAAGCCGTCTCCTCTGCGCCGTCTGGAGGCGCTGCCGGGAGGGACCGGGATCATGATGGACGACGTTGGAGCGGGGCTTTACGCGCTTGTCCTGCTGCAGATCTGGCTACACTTTATAGCGCGCTAGGGCCACACCTCCATGGGCATTACCGAAAGCTTGCTGGGCAAAAAAAATGTTGATGGCAATCCTTATATAGAAGCCATCGATCCGCCGGCGTCGTTGCCCGGAGGCGAGGTCAAGATCATTGGACGGGCGCTGAAACCTCCGCAACTGGCGCGACCGGAGGTAACGTTCAGCGGCGTGCGCGGCTCCATCGTTGTAAGTTCTGAAGATTTCCTGATTGCGCGAGTGCCCTTTGGCGCGCACTCCGGCCAGGTCACGGTCCAGAACAACGGCCACGTGAGCAATGGACGCGAACTCAAGATCGCCCAGCCTATTGCAGAGAGCCTGCACCCCGTAGCCAACCCGGCGATTGACCGCGACGGCAACATCTATGTCACCTATTCCGGGGGCCGCGGGCAGAAAGTGCCGGTCGCAATCTACAAGATTGACACCAGTTACAACGTCAAGCCGTTTCTGCCTGAGCTGATGAATGCCACTGGGCTGGCATTTGATCCGCAGGGTCAGCTTTATGTTTCGTCGCGCTATGACGGCACCGTCTACCGCGTGGCCCCGAACGGCACCCTCAGCACCTATGCCGAGGGCCTGGGTGTGGCCACCGGCATCGCTTTTGATAAGGAAGGCAATCTGTACGTGGGTGATCGCAGCGGGACGATCTGGCGGATCGCCCCGGACCGGCAGATATTTGTGTTTGCCACGCTGGAGCCGAGCGTCGCGGCGTATCACCTGGCTTTCGCGCCCGACGGAACACTCTATGTGACCGGTCCGACAACCTCGAGTTTTGATGCCGTATACAGTGTTGATCCGCACGGATCGGTCTCAGTCTTTTATCGCGGGCTGGGGCGGCCGCAGGGGCTGGCCTTGGATACCCAGGGCAACGTCTACGTTGCGGCATCCATCGGCGGCAAGCGCGGTATTGTGAAGATCACGCCGGAAAAGCTCGCCAGCCTGGTCATCTCCGGACACAGCCTGGTGGGACTGGCGTTTACCCGCACCAGCGGAGCGGTCCTGGTCACCACGAACTCCGTTTTTCATCTCACCTGGGGCGTCCAGGGCCTTCCTCTCATTTAGACTGCTCAAGTGAACGCTGAGATCATTGCCGTCGGCTCGGAGTTACTGACGCCGTTCCGCCTGGACACGAACTCGCTTTTCCTTACCGCGCAGCTCAACCGGCTCGGCGTGGAGGTAAGTTTCAAGACCATTGTGGGCGATCGCCGCTCTGACCTGACGGGGGCGGCCCGCACGGCGCTTTCCCGCGCCGACGTGATCATTTTCATGGGCGGCCTGGGACCAACTGAAGACGACCTTACACGCGAGTCCGTGGCGGAGGCGTTGGGCCGTCCGCTGCAGCGCCATGCGCGGATCGTGGAAGACCTGCGCGCGCGTTTTGCCGCCCGCGGCTGGAAGATGGCGGAGAACAACGAACGCCAGGGCGACGTGATTACCGGCGCCGAGGTTCTGGACAACAAACGCGGTTCGGCCCCGGGGCAGTTTCTGCATGTCGACGACGAAAACGGCAGCGCGATCATTATTTTGTTGCCCGGCCCTCCACACGAACTCACAGCCATGTTCGAGGAGCTCTGCTTTGATCGGCTGAAAAAATTGCTTCCAGAAAAACATATCGCCCTGCGCGAGCTGAAGATCGGGATGATCGGCGAATCGATGGTCGACAAGCGCGCCGCTCCCATCTATCAAGCGGCGGCCGGGGTCGAGACCACCATCCTTGCGGGTAGGCCGGGAGAGGTGCAACTGCATTTGCGCGCGCAGGCGGATTCGCTGGAAGAAGCGCAGAAGCGGGTGGACGCGCTGGCTTCGGCGCTGGAAGATGAATTCGAGGACGCCATTTTCTCCAGTAAAGGCGAGGGCCTGGAGCAAATTGTGGGCTACTACCTGGGCATGCGT
>JBGPZS010000199.1:0-7205 GCA_041493865.1 Terriglobia bacterium | reverse complement strand
CACAGCATGACTGCTTCAACCATGCACGCGCCTTTTGCACAAGAGCTGGGCCAGTTTACAAGGTGCCCGCTAATTCGTGGTCCAAAATGTACTTACCATCGTCCCTGGTGACATGAGAGGGCGCGCAGATCCAGGTTTCCTGCTCCGGATGGGCCGTGATTTCCAGGCCCGAGCTGCGCAGCATCGCTTCCATGGCTCCGTGATTGGGGATCCACCAGTTGGTCGGATCACCCGCATATTTGTTCTCAATAAAGTACATGCAGGGAAAGTCCCGGTTGCTGAAGATCTCCGTGTTCCAGAAATGGTAGTCCTCACGCAACTCCGGACTGGTGAGTGAGCCGCGGACCATCGTTTGAAATATCAGGCTGCCTTTGATTTTCTTGATCACCTTGTCCAAGGCATACAGAGGATAGCGCAAATGGTAAAAGACCCCCATAAACAGAACATAATCGAACTGGCCCTGAATCGAATCAACATCATAGACGGAACACTTGGCAAACTCGATCTCCAGACCCAAAACCTGGGAAGCGAAGCGCGCCTGGTCAAGATAACGGTCATCCACATCAACGCCCAGAACGCGGCTGGCGCCTCGTTTCTTGAGTTCAATGCAATGGAAGCCGCCATTGCAGCCGATGTCGAGCACAGTGGCGCCCGACAGGTCCGCCGGCAGCGCGGGAGCAATGTTTTTCCACTTTACGCTGGGAAAATCGCCCAGGAAATGGCCCGGCGCCGTCAGAACGCCATTCAGGTTGATGTTGTGGAACCACTCGCCCATTTCAGAGATACGGCGCGTGAGTTCCTGGTGGTGATTCAAGTCCCGGGCTACGTCCTGGCTGATGTCCGCTCGCGTTGTGACCATCGTTGATGACCGATCTCTGTTTTTCCGCTAACTGCCCATTTAAGTTGGATTAGACTCGGCGAAAGGAACTCGGGATGTCCTGTTCAGGCGGCACATCGCGCTATGGGCGGAACTTATGCGAATTCCGGGCTGGTTTCCGGCGCTCGTCGAAAAAAATGGGGGAGCGGAGACGCTAAGTCCAGCAGCCCACTCCCATCTACGGAACACAAGCTTGCCTGCCAACCGCGATGTTGCGACCGAGCAACAGCTATATAGTCCTACGGCCCGTGACCAGGTTAATGACCGCAACAATCAAAGCGATCACCAGCAACAGATGGATCAGGCCGCCAGCCACATGGAATCCCCAGCCCAAAAGCCAGAGGATAACGAGGATTGCAAAGATCGTCCAAAGCATAAGTACCCCTTGAAGTCAGAAGGCTACATCGACTGCCACTACACTAAAGGTGAGAGGCAGCTTCTCAGGGCGGAGTTGTCCCTGAAGCAACCGAATTCCCGGGCGTTGGTTGAGGAATGAGTCAACCCGACGAACGACGCCTGGTTCCCGTTGCTTCCGGACACACGACTGTACTGTGCGAATTCGCACGCGGAAAGGTTATCCGGCTGTACAGACGGCGAGTTAAATCACTTCATCGCAGACGGGCCGGGCAAGGGCGTACCGGCCCAGTGCGTTATTCCATACTCTTTCAACTTGCGATACAAGGTCGTCTTGCCGATGCCAAGCGCCCGTGCGGTCATCAGCTTGTCGCCATTGAGCTGCTGCAAGGCTTCCAGAATGGCCTGTTTTTCCAATTCGGCCAGTGGAAGAATCCTGGCCTGCTTGCCTGGAGCCACAGTGCGCAGGGCCACGGTCCGTATGTGGGGAGGAAAGTCAGCAAGCTGCAACGCAGGGCCCGGACTCATGGCCACCGCGCGTTCCAGGCAGTTTTCCAGCTCACGCACATTGCCGGGCCACTCATAGAGTTGGAGCAGCTTCATGGCGTCAGGGGTAATGGAATACTGCACCTGCTTGGTCTGCCCGATACGCTCCAGGAAATGGTCTGTCAAAGGACGAATGTCTTCTTTGCGTTCGCGCAGCGGTGGCAGACGAAGACCGACCACGTTGAGGCGGAAGAACAGGTCGCGGCGGAAAGTTCCCTGCTGGACTGCCATCTCCAGATCGCGGCTGGTGGCAGCGATGATGCGCACATCGACAGGGACAGCTTTGACGCTGGCCGGGGGATGGAACTCTCTTTCCTGCAAGGCCCGGAGCAGCCGGCCTTGCACATCCAGCGGCATCTCCCCGATTTCATCAAAGAAGACAGTGCCTCCACTGGCTAGGGCAAACGAGCCATCTTTATTTTTGGTTACGGCTGCGGCCGTCTTGATGGGACCAAACAGTTCGTTTTCCAGCGTTCCGGGGGCGGGCGAAGCGCAGTCCACCAGTAAAAAAGGACGGTCGCGGAAAGGTCCATCCGCGTGAATGGCACGGGCCACCGTTTCCTTACCCGTACCGCTTTCACCGTGGACCAATACCGGGTGTTTGCTGGTAGCTACCTTGGCAATGATGCGATACAGCTTTTGCATTTCGGCCGAGAGTCCAAGCATGCCTTTGTATCCTGGGTTGGTTTGCAAGTGTTCATGCGCCATGCGGTCTTCGAGTGAATTCCGCAGGCGTCCGGCGGCACGGGTCAGGAGGACCTTGAGTTCCTCGCCTTTGAACGGCTTGCGGATGAAATCACAGGCGCCGCTCTTCATGGCCGTGACCACGGAATCAACAGTGGCCTGGCCGCTAATCATGATGATTTCGGTCTGCGGATGCATTTCCTTGAACGTTGCCAGCAGATCCAATCCATCCTGGGCTGACTGGCGGACATCCAGCAATACCACATCCACCGGCTGCATCTCCATTTGGCGCAGGGCCGCGCGGGTAGTGTCGGCCGTATAGACCTTGAACCCCATGCTGCCAGCAACTTCCTTGCATAGGTCTCTGACCCAGCGTTCCCCATCCACAACCAACAGAAACAACGATTCAGCGGGTGAAACTTCGTCCTGCGATATGGCCCGAACTGCAATCGACGACATAGACTCCCTTTCTGCGACTCTGAACGCTATTAGCCTGCTTACCTTGATCCGAGGGTTGAAACGAGCCCCGTCGCGGCGAAAGCTGTGGCCTCAATGCCCATTCTCAGGTCCGGTCTAAATCGTTATCGATCTAAAAGGAAGAGCTTCGCGATCTCCGCCGCTAACGGTTCTCGCTTTATAAAATTAACTTCACTTCGAAACTTAAATGAGACGACATACTTTTCTACCGTTTGACTTAAAAATTTCCAATTTCAGAACACGCGGTACAACGGCTGAAAATCACTCCGTCATTGTCCGATGGCACACTCTTGGCTGTTACTGAAGAACTACGCTGGCTTGACTTAAGTCAAAGCCACGCGATACCTTGCGAGAACACGCCGACAGAATTCTGGGAGAAAAATGTGCCTTTTCAGCGAATGATCACGCTCACTACCGACTTCGGTTTGACTGAGCACTATGTTGGTGCAATGAAAGGAGTTATTTACAGCATCAACCCAACAGCCCAATTGGTGGAGATCACCAACGCGGTACAGTCCTTTGACGTTTTGGACGGCGCCCTCGCCATCTCCCAGGCATACAGCTATTTCCCCAAAGACACGGTGCACGTAGTAGTGGTTGATCCAGGTGTGGGGGGACCACGAAGACCCATTATCGCCAACATAGGGCAATATTTATTTGTTGCGCCGGACAACGGCGTGCTCTCCCTGGTCTACGAACGGGAAGAGCGGGTGACCGTGCGTCACATCACTTCCGAATATTATTTTCACCATCCAGTCAGCAACACGTTCCACGGGCGCGATGTGTTCGCCCCCGTTGCCGCTTACCTGAGCAAGGGCGTGGATGCCAGCAAGTTCGGCGAGGAGATCAGTGATTTTGTACGTTTTGCCGCACCCAGGCCGAAAGCGACCGCTGCCAACGCGTGGAAAGGCATCGTGCTCAAGACAGACAAGTTTGGCAACTTGATTACCAACATCACACCCAAAGATATTCCCCAGATTTTTGACGGCACAGCGAATTCCTTCAAGATCGCAGTGGGCAAGGCCGAGGTCACTACACTCCGCACCAGCTACGCGGAAAGCGCACCGGGAGAGCTGTTCGCGATCCTGGGCAGCACAGGCTTTCTGGAGATCTCGACGAATAAAGGCGCGGCCTCGCGCGTGGCTGGCGCGGATAAAGGCAGCGAAATCTCAATCAGCGTCTCCTAGAGCAGGGCATGCGGCGACTGTGCGCCCGGCTGGTTATACTCAATAACACATGCGTCAACTCTTAAGGTTCCTGTGGCACTCAACCCGCGGACACCGCCTGGCCCCATGGCGCAGCCCCTATCTGCGCTGGCGCATGGAAACCTATTCCGGCCTGAAGATGGACAAGATCGGTTTCGTGGAATTCTGGGGATTTATGCTCCGGGAACGAAAGCAGTTGCGGCGCTTCCTGCAATGGACCGCCGAGATGGACAACTACGCGCGGCCGAAGCCGAAAAATCCGTAGCAGTCAGCACTCAGCATTCAGCCAGAGAACATCGCCACAGATTTCCGCTGATGGACCCGAGATCAAGAGGGGTAGCCGCGAATTCCGCGAATGCATTCGAATCAAAACCTAAAATATGATTCGCTTGTTCGCGTTGATTCGCGACTCGTTTTCTTTGGCTAGTTGCCAATTGCTATTTGCCGATTGCTATCTGCTGCGCTGCTTTCATTTTCCCTTGTGTAGAGTCGAACAAATGGAGGCCCCCATGAAGCAGGACCCGAAGATCATCACCAACCGCAGGAGTTTTCTGATCAGTTCCGCGGCGGCCGCGGGCCTGGTTCTCTACCCGGAGACTTTGTTGTTCGGCCAGGCGGCAAACACGGCGAACCCTGCACCTGCCGCACAGAGTCCGTCATCGGCTTCCGCCGCAAGCAAGCCCCGTCCTGATCCGCTGAAACCGGAACTGGTCAAGGAATTTGTAGTCGCAGCGCACGGCGATCTGGACAAAACCAAGGCCATGCTGGCGGAGACCCCCAGCCTGTTGAATGCCACATGGGATTGGGGCGGAGGCGATTTTGAAATGGCCATCGGCGGCGCCGGCCACATGGGCCGCAGAGACATCGCATTGTTCCTGATCAGCCAGGGTGGCCGCTTTGATCTGTTCGTCGCCACAATGCTTGGCCGCCTGGACGTGGTGAAACCCATGCTGACGGCGTTTCCTCACCTGGCAGAGTCGAAAGGGCCGCATGGCATTCCGCTGATGGTCCACGCACAAAAGGGAGGCCAGGAGGCGGCCGAGGTGGCGGCGTTCCTGGAGGGCTTGAAGTCAAAATCCGCCTAGAGCTTTAGCCGCAGATGTACGCGAATGAATTTGATTGGTTTGATTCGCGTGATTCGCGGCCAATGTTCCTAAATATCGTATTTCTTCAGCAAATGGCGAAACGAGCGGTAGGAGACCTTGAGCAGTTCGGCGGCGCGGACCTGCACGCCACCCGATTGTTGCAGGGCCGATTCGATGAGCGATCGCTCAACGCCGGCGACATATTTTTCAAAGTCCATGCCATCCGTGGGGACATGCGGGCTATTGCCATTGGTTGAGGCAGCAACGGCGCGGACGTGCGGACGGTCTGCTTCAAGATCGACCTTGAGTTCTTCGCCGGTCTCCATGGCCACGGCCCGTTCTATGGTGTTCTCCAGTTGGCGCACGTTGCCGGGCCAGTCAAAGCTCCTGAGCGCTTCCAGCGATTCCTGACGGATGCGCAAGATGCTCTTCTGCGCCGCGCCGGCATATTTCTTGAGGAAGTGGCTGGCCAGCAACTCCACGTCATCGCGGCGTTCGCGCAGCGGCGGGACCTGGATCGGGATCACGCTCACGCGATAGTAAAGGTCCTCGCGGAAGGTGTTGTTGGCCACCATCTCACGCAGATCACGGTTGGTGGCGGCAATCACGCGCACGTCCACGGGCGTTTCCTGCGCGCCACCCACGGGACGGACTGTGCGCTCCTGCAGTACGCGCAGCAGCTTTACCTGCATGGCGACGCTCATCTCGGCGATTTCATCCAGGAAGATTGTCCCTCCGCTGGCCACCTCGAAAAGCCCGCGCTTGTTCTGGCTGGCGCCGGTGAACGCTCCTTTCACGTAACCGAAGAGTTCGCTTTCCAGCAGAGTTTCCGGAAAGGCCCCGCAGTTGATGGAGACAAACGGCTCGGTGGAGCGCGGCGAGCAAAAATGGACCGCGCGCGCCACAAGTTCCTTGCCGGTGCCGCTCTCACCGTAAATCAGCACGGTGCTGGCGGTGGGCGCCACGGTGCGGATGGTGGTTTTCAGTTTTTCGATCGCCGCACTGCCGCCAACGATGTTATCAAGCGAGTTGCGGCTGGCGGCATCGCGCTTTAACGCGAAGTTCTCGCGCTGCAGCACCAGGGTTTCCAACGCGCGTCCCACGGAAATCTTCAGCTCTTCCAGCAGGCCCGGACCTTTGTGGATGTAGTCGAAGGCCCCGCCCTTCACGGCCTGCACGGCCGCTTCATAGTCCTCGACCGCTGTAATAAGAATGACCGCGGTTTCCGGCGAAGCCTGCCGGGCAAAACGCAGCACTTCAATGCCATCAGTCTGCGGCATTTTGATGTCCGTGATCAAAAGTTCATAGTTGGCGGAGCTGAGTTTCTTTTTTGCCGCTTCTCCGCCATTCACGGTCTCAACCCGATGGCCGTCCTTGCGCAGAGAAATATCCAGCATTTCGCAGATAGAGCGCTGGTCGTCGCAGACAAGGATGCTAGCCATGCGACACCTCCGCGTTCACCGGCGCGGCATCAGGCTCGATTTCAGCGGCTTTGGCATGAAGAATTTCCAGAATAAATTCCGCGCCGCTGCCCAGGGTTGACTGCACAAAAATCTTGGCGCCGTGCGCCTGCACGATCTGATACACAATGGCCAGACCCAGACCGGTGCCGCCTTCAAAGTGCGACTGAAAGGGCTCAAAGATTTTTTCCGCGAGGTTAGATGGAATACCAGGGCCGGTATCGCGAATACCGATGCGCAGAAAATCACCGGCAGCGCGAGTGGAAACGGTGATGGTCCCCTTCCCTTCCATGGCGCGCACGGCATTTTCCAGCAGGTTCCAGAACACCTGCTTGATACGGTCGGCATCAACGGCGGCGAAGGCCTCCGGCAGCGCGTAATCGCGGACGATCTTCAGCTCTTTGGTGTGCGAGCGGTTGGCGAGCAGGACCAGGGCATCTTCCAGCAGGGGGACCAGGTTCATGCGCGAGAACTTGAAACTCTTCTCTCGCGAATACACCAGAAAATCAGAAATAAT
>JBGPZS010000509.1:0-3209 GCA_041493865.1 Terriglobia bacterium | reverse complement strand
ATCCGATCATCCGGCAAAAGCTGGCGCAGTGCTATGCCGAAATCGAAATCATGCGCTGCAACCAGATGCGCGCCTTCAGCCGCATCAACGCAACCGGCGTCCCCGGCCCGGAGGGCTCGATCCAGAAGATCTTCTGGAGCGAGCTGAACCAGCGCTTCCAGCAGATTGCCCAGGAATTGCTGGGGCCATATGGACAGCTTGAGGCCGGCGACCCGCACGCCGTCGACAACGGCATGTGGGCCTATGGCTACCTGAGGACCCGCGGCAACACGATCGAAGCCGGAACGTCAGAAATTCAGCGCAATATCATTGGACACTTTGTACTGGGATTGCCGAAGAGCTATTGAAGGCAGCAATTTGCAATTGACAATTAGCCAAAATTTACTCAAAGCCGATGGTGGTTAGATCAAAGCGTCGGTGAGTAATAACGGAGAAGTCGTATGAAATGGATCATTCCTGCTCTCGTTATCGTTGGTGTTGTTGCCTTGGTATTTAAATTTCTCTTGCCGATGTTTGGATGGGACATCCACTTCCACCATTGGTAGATCGAATCGCGAGGCGTATATGCAATTTGGGTTATCGGAAAGCCAGCAGATCCTCAAAGACACGGCGCGCAAGTTCTTTGCCGGCGAGAGTCCTATCGCCGCGGTGCGCAAAGCCATGGAAACGGAAACCGCATATGACGCCGCGTTGTGGACCAAGCTGGCCGAGCAGGGCTTCACTGGAATCATCACGCCGGAAGAGTTTGGCGGAATGGGGCTGGGAAAAGTGGAACTGGTCCTGCTGATGGAAGAAGCGGGTTACGCGCTGCTGCCGGGACCATTTTTCTCGACCGTGGCGTTGGCGGGAACCGTGATTGAAGCTTGCGCTTCGCCGGAGCAGAAGAAGAATTATCTGGCGCGCATCGCCGGAGGGCAGGCGCGTTCAACCGTTGCGCTGGTTGAAGCTGCCGGCAGTTGGGATCCGGGGCGCTTACAGATTACTGCGTCGAGCAACCGGCTCACCGGAACAAAGCTGTTCGTCACCGACGCTGCGGTCGCTGACTTCATCGTCGTGGTGGCTCGTGATGGCATCTATGCGGTTGATGCCCATGCTGCCGGCTTGCGGGTTGAGCCGATGAAAGGCATGGATCGGGCGAGAAAAATTTATTCCCTGGAGTTCAAGAACACGCCCGCGGAAAAGCTGGGTGACATTAGCGGTCTGGCCAATGCCCTGGATGTGGCTACGGCGGCCCTTTGCGCGGAGATGGTCGGCGGCATGCAACGCGCGCTTGAACTGACCGTGGCTTACGCCAAGACACGCAAACAGTTCGGCAAGCCTATCGGCATCTTTCAGGCCGTACAGCATCTCTGCGCAGATATGTACCTGGAAACCGAGAGCTCGCGCTCCGCCACTTACTACGCTGCATGGGCGCTCGAAGAGAACACTGCGGACGCGGCCACGTCCGTCTCCGTGGCCAAGATGTACTCAAGCGACGCAGCACGTACCGTGGGCAATCGCGGCATTCAGGTACACGGCGGCATGGGTTTCACCTGGGAGAACGATCTGCATCTCTACTATCGGCGGGCCAAGGCTTCCGAGACCATGCTGGGCGATGCAACGTTCCATCGCGAACGCATTGCCCGGCTGATGATTGACGGCGCTGCGGCCGGCAAGAACGCCAGGCGCTCGGAGCGGGCGGCTCTTGCGACTAAGTAACGCCGCCCTTGTGCAGGGGCGCTGAGAGGTTGACCGATACATCACCGATCTCTTTGTCGAGCCCAATCCAGCGCTTGAAGCCGCTCTTGCTTCCAGCGCAACGGCCCGGATCCCCGCAATCAGCGTCTCGCCCCACGCAAGGCAAAATGCTGCATTTGCTGGCGCGAGCGCAGGGAGCATACTAGAAATCTCAAGCACTGCGGGGAGGGTCGAATGGCGAAGCCGGCAGAACCGCTAATCCGAGATATCTCTGACACGGCGCTATGGGTTGCCGTTTATCGCGCTCGTGAAACCGAGCGGCGGGACGCTTTATTCCGCGATCCCTTTGCTCGCAAACTCGCCGGCGAGCGTGGCGAACAGATCGCTAAAAATATGCAGGCTGGCCAGCGTTATGAATGGCCATATGTTGCCCGCACCGTGCGCTTCGATCAAATCATCACAGAGCAGATCAAACAGGGAACAGACATGGTGATTAACCTGGCGGCCGGCCTGGATACGCGGCCCTACCGCATGGATCTGCCGTCATCTCTGAAATGGATCGAAGTCGATCTGCCGGCCATGATCGATTACAAAGAGAAGATTCTGGGCCAGGAAAAGCCACGTTGTGCGTTGGAGCGTGTACGTCTTGATCTGGCGGATGTGGCGGGACGCCGTGAGTTGTTCCAGAAGCTGGGCGGCACTGCCGGAAAAATTCTGGTGGTCACAGAAGGGCTCCTGGTTTACCTGACGCGCGACGAAGTCTCTGCTCTGGGCAACGATCTTGCCGCCCAAAGCAGTTTTCGCGATTGGGGCATAGACCTGTGTTCTCCGGGCTTGCTCAAAATGCTGCAAAAGAACCTGGGCGCGTTGAGCGAAGCCGGCTCACCGCTAAAGTTCGGGCCGGAAGAGGGTCCACAGTTCTTTACTGCATCCGGTTGGAAGCCGGCCGAAGTCTACTCGATGCTAAAGACAGCGGCCAAGATCAATCGACTGCCGTTCGGCCTGCGGCTGTTAGCGTTGCTGCCGGAATCGAATGGCCGCCAGGGCTCGCGTCCTTGGGGCGCGGTGTGCCGCCTGAGCAGAATGTGAGAGCGGCAATCGCACAGAAACAATGCACTACAAGGAGAAATTTTCATGGCAAATAAAGCAAAACCAATTCCAGAGGGCTATCACAACGTCACTCCCTATCTGGTGATCAAGGGCGCGGCGGCGGCAATCGATTTCTACAAACAGGTTTTCGGCGCGATAGAGGTTGTGCGTATGCCGCAGCCTGATGGACGCGTAGGCCACGCGGAACTCATGTTCGGCGACTCATACGTAATGTTGTCTGACGAGTTTCCCGAGATGGACGTAGTTGGTCCCAACACGCTGGGAAATTCTTCGGTCGGCCTGTTGCTCTACGTGGAGGATGTGGACAAGACCGTGGAGCGCGCGCTTGCGCTTGGAGCAAAACTTAAAAAGCCGGTGCAGGACCAGTTCTATGGCGATCGCAACGGCACTATTGAAGATCCGTTTGGGCACAAATGGACCGT